>CAXBJE010000252.1:0-5321 GCA_963975525.1 uncultured Owenweeksia sp.
AGAAAGACCAGCGTTAGCTAAAACGGTGGTAATAGCTGCCGTCAAAGTGGTCTTACCGTGGTCAACGTGTCCGATTGTACCGATATTCAAGTGCGGTTTGTCGCGAACGAAATTTGCTTTTGCCATGGTTTAAAACTTAGTTTTAATTTAATCTTTATATAAAAGCGAGACCACCGTGGTCTTTCACTTAGAGCCAATGAGGGGAATTGAACCCCTGACCTCTTCCTTACCAAGGAAACGCTCTACCCCTGAGCTACATCGGCAGGCCGTTCTATAGAGTCAATTAGTTAATCAGTTATTAATTCCAGTTATTTCTTTCCTTAAATAACCAATTAACTAATCGACTTCCTTTGAGCGGGAAACGGGATTCGAACCCGCGACCCTCAGCTTGGAAGGCTGATGCTCTAGCCAGCTGAGCTACTCCCGCTGGAAACCCTTAAAAAACAAAAACTGCTTCCTGAAATTCATCATTTCGCAGCTTTACCTTAAAAAGGCCTGGCTATGTGGGGAGAGAAGGATTCGAACCTTCGAAGGTGAAAACCAACAGATTTACAGTCTGTCCTCGTTGGCCGCTTGAGTATCTCCCCAGATACAATCAAAACTCACTTACTTGTGTAAGAAAATTTTGAAGAAAAAAAGAGCCGATGGAGGGATTCGAACCCCCGACCAGCTGATTACAAATCAGCTGCTCTGGCCAACTGAGCTACATCGGCAATTATTCCATTAAAACAAGAACAGCCCGCCTTTTTCAAAACGGACTGCAAATGTATAAAGAATTTGAATTGCTGCAAACAGCAGGAAAAATATTTTTTAAGAAGCTAGTGCTTTAACCTTTTCCTTGTGTTTGCTAAGCTGCCTTTTTAAAGCATCAGCACCTAGCTGAGCGGCCTCCTCAAAGGATTTACACTGTTTTTTAACAACCAGCTCATGACCTGGTATATTGAGTTTAATTTCTGAAATTTTGTTTTGCTTTGTGTGGTTATTGTCAAGCTTAAGGAATACTTCACCATCAATTACCCTATCAAAATAGGTTTCAAGCTTGTCCATTTTCGTCTGGATGAAGTTAATTAACTTTTGATCGGCCGTAAAATTTACAGATTGCACACGTACTTTCATAAGTGTTACTTTTTTTCATCGCCCCTCGGGTGAGCTTGGTTATACAAATGTTTGAGTTGATCTATAGTATTGTGGGTATAGATCTGGGTAGCTGCCAAATTGGAATGCCCGAGTAATTCCTTTATAGAATTGAGGTCAGCTCCCCTGTTTAGCATATGTGTGGCAAATGAATGCCTTAACACATGTGGACTCTTTTTTTCTAAACCGGAAACTAAACCAAGGTATGTATTAATGGTATTATACACAAGCTTTGGATACAGCTTATTTCCCCTTTCTGTTGTAAATAAAAAATCGGTTTGCGCTTTACCGCCAGTAGACTCGATTTGCTGAAGATGCTCCTCTAAAACTTTTTTCAGAGCTGGTGTCATTGGCACACTTCTCTGCTTGTTCCGTTTACCGGTAACTGTAATTTTTCCTTGATTAAAGTCGCAATCAGAAATACGTAAACCTATAAGTTCACTAAGACGAATACCTGTATGGTAGAACGTATACAGAATTGCTCTTTGAGTTCTCCCCCATACATCCTCAGGAAATGGATCGTGATCTAGGAGCGTACCTAAATCATCTTCGGATGCTACACGTAAAAGCTTCTTTTTTTGCTTTGGGGACTGAACCTTTGTTGCGGGATTGGTTAACACCACACTCTCCTTCATTAAGTATTTGAAATAGCTTTTTAAGCTGGATAGTTTTCTGGAAACACTTCTTGGCGCGATATTTTGCTCCATAAGTTGAATAACCCACTCCCTTATCATATGATGGGTTACCTCCTCCCAATGAACAGAGCGTTCAAAGTGTTGAGAAAGAAAATCTTGAAATTCAGAAAGATCTGTTAGATAAGCTTTGAGAGTATGCTCTGAGTATCTTTTCTGAAAGCGGAGGTAATCAATAAACTGACTTATATGCATAAAAAAAGCAAGGAGATGTAAAAATACAAATCCTTGCTTTAGCAAAATATGTTATAAGCCTAAAGGCTATTCTTCGTCCTGACGCTTACCTTGAATGTAAGCAGCCTTGATAATTTCTTTTCTTCTACTTACAGAAGGCTTGGTGAATTGTTGACGGCTGCGCAACTGGCGCATAGTACCGGTGCGGTCAAACTTCCTTTTGTAACGCTTAAGGGCGCGTTCTATAGCCTCTCCTTCTTTTACAGAAATTACGAGCATCTCTTATTTTTAATTTTTTAGGGCTGCAAATGTATTGGTAATAACTTAAATGTCAAATAGTCCTTGAAAATTTATTTCATCAAATTATTTGAGATAACCAGTTTTTGGATTTCTGAAGTTCCCTCCCCTATAGTACAGAGCTTTACGTCTCTGTAAAACTTCTCTACAGGAAAGTCTTTGGTAAAACCGTAACCACCAAAAATCTGCACAGCCTCATTACAAACTCTCACTGCAACTTCGGAGGCATAAAGTTTTGCCATGGCTCCCGCCTGCGTTACTCTTTCTCCTTTGTTTTTAAGATCCGCAGCTTTAAATGTTAAAAGCTCAGCGGCCTCCAATTCAGTAGCCATATCTGCTAACTTAAAGGCAATGGCCTGAAAGCTTGAAATTGGTTTTCCGAATTGCTCGCGCTCCTTGGAGTACTTGACGGCAGCATCAAGAGCACCATGGGCAGTACCCAGAGAGAGTGCAGCAATGGAAATTCTTCCTCCATCAAGCACCTTCATTGCCTGGATAAATCCCTCACCCTCTTCACCCAAAATATTTTCAGCGGGTATACGGCAATTGTCAAATATCATTTCAGCTGTTTCGGATGCGCGCATCCCCAGCTTGTTTTCTTTTTTACCTCCGGTAAAACCTGGCGTACCACGCTCCACTACAAAAGCAGAAATTCCATGGCTATCCAAAAGCTCACCTGTACGAGCAAGTACCACGGCTACATCTCCAGTAATTCCATGGGTAATCCAGTTTTTAGCTCCATTAAGCACCCAATGATCACCATCCTTTTTGGCCGTAACTTTCATACGCATGGCGTCAGAACCCGTGTTGGCCTCGGTAAGACCCCAGGCACCAATCCATTCTGCGGAAGCCAACTTCGGAAGCCATTTTTTCTTTTGCTCCTCATTACCAAACTGTAGAATATGCCCGGTACAAAGAGAATTATGAGCAGCCATTGATAGTCCAACAGAAGGATCTACACGACTAACTTCGGTAATAGCAGTTACATATTCGGTATAACTAAGACCAGCACCTCCATACTCTTCAGGCACCAAAACTCCCATTAAACCCAACTCCCCTAGTTTTTGAAGCGCTTCTTTAGGAAAAGTCTGGGCTTCATCCCACTCCATTATATTTGGGGTAATATGCTGAGCACAAAAGTCTCTCACCGTTTCGGCAATCATCTTTTGTGTTTCTGTAAGCCCGAACGAAAGCCCATCCTGGGTTTTGTCTGCTGTAATTTCCATCGAAAAATATTTTAGAACATCACCGCTTTATCACCGTGATGAGATTGTCAGATAATTTGCAATTTTACTGAATAATATGCCATCTATCAACTCAATCTGCTTGAGTTCGTCCACACTCTTATAGGGTCTTACCTGCTCCCTAAAGTTTACAATATTTTTAACCACCTCATATTCAAGGTATGGATGACGCAACAATTCTTTAAAGGTAGCTTTATTCAAGTCTATCTTTTTGATTTTGTTTTTATCAATAACTATCCATTGGTCAAACTGCTTTAGCCTTTCTTCATCCATACCATAAACCTCAAGCAATTGCTCTTTAGAGTGAAACCCTCCCAGCTTATCTCGATATTGTTTTATCCTCTTGGCATAAGCCGGGCCAATTCCCGGAAGGGACAACAGCGACACAGAGTCTGCCGCGTTAATTTCAATTACAACAAGCTTACGCTCCATCTTTTTTGGCTGAGCCTCAAAATCCGTTGAATCTATCCTGATAAAAGGAATTAGCTGATCAACCACAGCTGAATCCATTCCATATACTTTATAGAGATCCGCTGGCTTTTGGTAGGGTTTTACTTTTTCACGGTAGGTAAGGATGCGCTTAGCCTGCCAATCCTTTAAGCCCATATTCAGCAATTCGCCTTTACTGACCTTATTAATGTTGAAGGAAGTGGGCTTCAGGGTAAACCTTTCTTTCTTATCATATCGCTTTTCAGCGGAAGCGATATTGATAAATGGCGCGGCTTGCGAATACCAGGCCGAATCAATACCATAAATCCTTGCTAAATCTTCGGGCTTACGGAACTTTCCACCTTTGCTTCGGTAGTTATTGATGGTGGAAATCTGCTTTGCTGCCAATCCCAGTTCCTGCATTTCCTCATCCGTAACGGTATTGGGATCAAAAGGAAAAAAGGAGATTTCTGCTTCAATGGCGGCTATGGAATCCCGCTCCTCCATCTGCTTTACGGCAGCTTCAAATTCGGTAAAATCACTTTTAGGCAGAGTAATTAAGTAATCATCAAAATACAGGAAGAGTTGAATGAGTATTGTTAGTGCGGCTAACACTAACAACCCATTACGCTGCTTTTTGGTGTAGGTAAAAAATTCGCGTAAACCCTTCCACATATCTCATCATCTTGGTTCGTCATCATTTTCATCAAACGAATCCGGCTCTTGCTTAGGTGGAGTTTTTAAAACCTTCCAAAAAAAGTAAATGGTAAAAGCCGTTACCGTAATTTGGGTGGTCAACATCATTATAAGTGCTCCTGTATTCATACGGTTTGGGTATTATTTTTTTGACGTTTTACGTAAGCGATGTAAACCAACAAACTGATACCTACAAACAAACTTGTAAGTAGAATTCTGGCTGCATTTACATAATTAATTTTTTGCTCCAAAACAGCTATCTGTGCCGCATCAGTAGAAGCGGCAATGGTTTCCTTAATCCCATTATTTTGAATCATCATTATGATGGAACCATTATCTAATGACCATCCGTTACCGGCAAAAAGTGATTGGAAAGCCAAGGTCCAGTCGCCACCTTCAGGCAACATCAACGAACCAAAGAAAACTATCATTAATAATAAAGGAGTAACGTAAACCATTACCCATTTAAAAAACCCGGGGACTTTAATATCCGCCCCCATATTGAGTTCTGCCCATCCTTTTTTAATGCCAAAAATCCAGGCAAACAATATGGCTTCCGCCAGAGCAAAAACAACTAGCGACATGGTTCCGGCCCAGTAATCATATTCATTAAAGAAAATCTGATCTACCGCCCCATTGGCCGCCACCTGATATA
>CAXBJE010000253.1:0-5319 GCA_963975525.1 uncultured Owenweeksia sp.
AACTATAGATCAGGCTATGGCGGATGAGGGTATGGCTGTTTTTGAAAAAAACTGCACGGCCTGTCATAAAACTGATAAAAAGTACATCGGGCCTGCACCAAAGGATATTTTGGATAGAAGAACACCGGAGTGGGTAATGAATATGATTATGAACCCAACCGAAATGGTTCAAAAAGATCCTCTGGCTAAGCAAGTGCTTGCTGAATCTAACGGTGCCATCATGGCCGACCAGAACATCAGTGAAGAAGATGCTCGCA
Organism: uncultured Owenweeksia sp.; assembly: GCA_963975525.1. Classification (GTDB taxonomy): domain Bacteria; phylum Bacteroidota; class Bacteroidia; order Flavobacteriales; family Schleiferiaceae; genus Owenweeksia. The sequence continues at coordinate 258 of CAXBJE010000253.1, forward strand.
AAATCCTTGAATATTTCCGCACACTTTAATACAACCCAAATTAAACAGGTATAACTATGAATCGCTTAACAAAAATTATGGCCATTGCCGCGCTAGCACTTACAGTGCCGCAGGGCTGTTCAAACAACAATAGTGGTGACGCTAAAAAAGGCGGAGCCATTAATCGCAGCAGTGCCGCTGAAAAAGTATATGTGGCACCAGGTGAATATGATGAATTTTACTCTTTCATGTCTGGTGGTTTCAGCGGGCAGGTAAGTGTTTATGGATTGCCATCCGGCCGTCTGCTAAAGGTAATTCCGGTATTTTCCGTAGATGGTGAAAAGGGTTACGGTTTTAATGAAGAAACCAAGCCTCTGTTGGAAACCACTCATGGATTTATTCCATGGGATGATGCTCACCACCCTGAGTTATCTCAAACTGATGGAGTGCCTGATGGAAAGTATCTTTTCATTAACGGTAACAATACACCACGTGTAGCCCGTATTGATCTTAGCACTTTTGAAACTGCCGAGATTATTGAGTTACCTAATTCTGGTGGTAACCACAGTTCTCCTTTTACCACAGAAAACAGTGAGTATGTAGTAGCTGGTACTCGTTTTAGTGTGCCTATTCCACAGCAGGATGTTCCAATTTCTACATACAAAGAGAACTTTAAAGGATCCTTGTCTTTTATTTCTGTTGATCCGGAGCATGGCCACATGGATATTGACTTTCAGGTACTCTTGCCTGGGTATGACTATGACCTGGCTCATGCTGGTAAAGGAAAATCTCATGGCTGGATGTTCTTTACAACATATAACTCTGAGGAAAGCCACACTTTGAAAGAAGTAAACGCCTCTCAAAATGATAAGGATTATATCGCTGCCATAAACTGGAAAAAAGCTCAGGAATACATTAAGGAAGGAAAAGCCAAAGAAATGCCAGCTGAGTATGTAATAAATAGGTATGATGAAAATTCACACATGGCTACTACCATCAAAAAGAACAAGGTACGTGTGTTAATTCCATCTGAATGCCCGGGTTTAGTGTACTTCCTGCCAACGCCAAAATCTCCACACGGAGTTGATGTTGATCCAACAGGTTCTTACATTATTGGTAACGGTAAGCTTAATGCCAACCTAACTGTACACAGTTTTGATAAAATGATAAAGGCCATTGAAAACAAAGCCTTTGATGGTGATTCTTATGGTATTCCTGTATTGAAGTTTGAAGATGTTGTGGCCGGGACCGTTGAGAGTGGTGGCTTAGGACCATTGCACACAGAGTTTGATGCTGACGGAAATGCATACACTACTTTCTTTATCTCTAGTGAGGTTGTAAAATGGAAGTTAGGTACCTGGGAAGTATTAGATCGTGTTCCTACTTATTACTCTGTAGGTCACCTTATGATTCCTGGTGGTGATAGCAAAAAGCCATGGGGTAAGTACTTGGTAGCCCTTAATAAGATTACTAAAGACAGATACCTCCCTACAGGTCCGGAGTTGGCACACTCTGCACAGCTGTATGACATTAGTGGAGATAAAATGGAACTTATCCTCGATTTCCCAACCATTGGTGAGCCACACTATGCACAAGCCATAGCCGCTGATTTGGTTGTGAAAAGAAGTAAGAAGATTTATTCTCTTGAAGAAAACACTCACCCTCATGTAGTTAAAAACGAAAAGGATGCACGTGTTGAGCGCAAAGGCAATGAGGTTCATATATACATGACAACCATCCGTAGCCACTTTGCACCAGATAATGTTGAAGGTGTTGAAGTTGGTGATAAGGTGTACTTCCACGTAACTAACCTTGAGCAGGACTGGGATGTACCACACGGATTTGCCATGATGGGCGCACAAAATGCCGAGCTGCTGATAATGCCCGGACAAACGGAAACCCTGCTTTGGGAACCTAAAAAAGTTGGTGTATTCCCATTCTATTGTACGGATTTCTGCTCAGCACTTCACCAGGAAATGCAGGGATACTTACGAGTGTCTCCAAAAGGAGCTAATGTGCCTGTGAAATCTACCACAGGAGAGTAATATTTCAAGTCAACAAAGGGCTGTTTCTGCTGCCGATAGAAACAGAAGTGTGAATCAGAAACAGCCCTTTTTCTTTAAAACAACCCAAAAATAATAGTTATGAAAATGGCTCCCAGAATGCTCTCAGTAATTGCAGTAGTATGTCTGTTGATGCTTTTCTTTTTTCCCTTATGGGAGATAACTTTGATAGCACCACAATACCCTGATGGTATTACAATGTACATCTGGATTAACCAGATAACGGGCGATTCACCCGGAACACTCCAAAACATTAACATTTTGAACCACTATGTGGGGATGAAAATGATTGAACCAGATAGTATTCCCGAGTTGGTGTACTTCCCATGGGTGGTAGCTGGCCTGGCCGTATTTGGCCTTTTGGCTGCCCTTATAAACAAGCCCTGGTTCTACTTCACTTTTACATTGGCTTTTGTAGTACTGGGTGCCCTTGGTATTTATGACTTCTATTTATGGGAGTACGACTACGGTCACAACTTAAGCGATACTGCACCCATAAAAGTACCCGGGCAAAGTTATCAGCCTCCGCTGTTTGGATCTAAAATGCTTCTCAATTTCAATGCACTGTCTTATCCCGGTACTGGAGGGATATTTACCGGAGTAGCTATGGTGTTGTCAATCCTTGCATTCTGGATCAGAAAAAGATTTAATACAACTTCAGCTTCCTCAAAAACTAAAAGAAAAGATTTTTTAAAGGCACAACCAGTGCTATAGAAGAAAGGAATGGAAGTGTTCCTATCCCACAAAAGGTAACACTTCTTTTAATAAACACTTCTCGTGAGATGAGCGAGATTAAAAACCCACAACATCATGAATAAAGTAAAAACAGTAATAGCCAGTGTTGCCATACTTATTGCGGCATTTGGCTGCAAGCCAAAAGTAAAACCTATAGAATATGGTAAGCAGGCTTGCGACTATTGCCGGATGAGCATAGTAGATGAACGCTATGCTGCGCAACTTGTAACCAGCACTGGTAAGGCTTACAGCTTTGATGCCATTGAGTGCATGATAAACTATAAGCACGAAAACAGTGGCAGTGAATGGCAAATGGAATTAGTTACAGATTATAATAATCCGCGTAAGCTAATACCAGCTGAAGGTGCCACAATAGTAAGGAGCAAGCAATTGCCAAGCCCAATGGGGATGTACCTTACTGCAGTGGCTAACAAAATTGAAGCTGATAAGCTTTTACAAAATAACATTGGGGAACAATACCCATACCCCGATGTAGCTACAGGCCTGGAAAATTTACCGGCACTATGAACAGATATTTGGTTGTTCTCATCATAGTTGTGGGTTGGAGTGTGACCGCTCATTCTAAAGAGCTGGAAGTGGGTTCCTCTCGAGCGGTCGCCTCCATATCCCAGGCCATTTTACAGGCAAACCCTTTTGATACTATTTGTGTAAATACCGGCACTTATAAAGAGGCTCAGGCCATAGTGATAAGTAAACCGGTTACACTTGTAGCTTGTGGTGATGTTACCATAACTGCGGCCGAAAAAAGCGGCATATTCGAAATCCGTTCAGATTCCGTGACCATTTCAGGTTTTACCTTAAAGGATGTACAAAAAAGTTACACCAAAGACTTGGCGGCCATTTGGGTGGATTTTTCAAAACATTTTACCATAACTGACAATACCATTCAGGACTGCTTTTTTGCGGTATTCTGTACTAAGGCAAAAAACGGAACTATCACCAATAATAGCATCACGGGTAATGCTGTTCAAGAGGCATCTTCGGCAAACGCCATACACATGTGGTATTGCGATAGTATGACTGTAACCGGCAATATGGTAGAACATCACCGCGATGGTATCTACCTTGAGTTTACCGATAATACTACCGTTGAAAATAACATCAGCCGCCACAACCTGCGCTATGGTTTGCACTTTATGTTTAGCAATGATGATGTATACAGGGGCAACACCTTTACCGACAATGGGGCAGGGGTGGCTGTGATGTTTAGTGATCATATCACCATGGTTAATAACAACTTTTTAGAAAACTGGGGCCGTGCGGCCTATGGCTTATTGCTTAAGGAGATTTACGATAGTAAAATAGAAGGCAACCACTTCACTAAAAATACCACCGGCATTTTTAGTGAAGGTAGCAGCAGGGTAGTAATGCACTCCAATAACTTTAGCGCCAATGGTTGGGCCATAAAAATGCGAGGTAGTTCTATGGACAACGAATTGACCCAAAATAATTTTATGGGCAACAGTTTTAACATTGCTACCGATGCCAAAACGGATCATAACAAGTATCATCACAATTATTGGGATGATTACGAGGGCTATGATTTGGATAAGGATGGAGTTGGCGATATTCCTCACAGGCCTGTAAACCTCTTTAGCTACCTGGTTTCTCGTATTGATGAAAGCATCATTTTATTGAGGAGCTCATTTATTGAAGTGCTGAACTTTACCGAAAAAGTAGCTCCTGCTGTAACTCCCACAAATCTTATTGATGAACAACCGCTCATGAAACCCCACAACTCCTGAGCAAAGCTATAAACCCACAATAACCCACACCCATGATAGAATTTAGTAATCTTCAGAAAAAATTTGGCAAACAGCAGGTGCTGCATGGCATAGACCTGAAGTTTGACACTCCCGGAATATTTGCCATACTCGGCCCCAACGGCTCTGGAAAAACCACCATCATAAAATCATTGATGGGAATGGTGCATCCCACTTCGGGGGAAATATCATTTAATGGACAGGTGAAAAAAGGCAATGAATACAGAAGGCATATTTCGTATTTGCCTCAAATTGCCCGATTTCCTGAAAACCTTACTGTGGCTGAGTTTTTAGACTTTATTGAAAACATCAGAGGCAAAGCCAATCGAAAAGATCAATTAATTCAAATTTTTGGAGTTGAGGTGTTTCTAAAAAAGAAACTCAGAACACTATCTGGTGGTATGCGCCAAAAGGTAAACCTTGTAAGTGCCTTGATGTACGACACCGAAGTTATTGTGCTGGATGAACCAACCATCGGGCTTGACCCAGTGGCACTAATTG
>CAXBJE010000254.1:0-5291 GCA_963975525.1 uncultured Owenweeksia sp.
AACCTCAACCTATTGTGGCGAAACCTGGCTATGTTAAATCTCAACTACAACCTTCATGGTGCCATTCAAATAATGGCTGGAGTGCAAGTGGCAGAAAAGTACAGGATTTCAGCAGGTGTAAACCAATTGAACAACTCCGACCTTACACCACTTCATGAGGGGCAGAGATTCCAGTTTTCCATCTTAACACAATTTTAAAATGTATAAATTCTCCGCAGTCCTTATTGCGTTCATGCTGTTTACTTCATGTGTGGAAGATACTCAGTATATCAAAGGTTATGGGCCGGGCATAAACCTCCCTTCTGCATTTACACCCAATGATGATGGTATTAACGACACCTTCCTCCCAATTTTTGATTTTGGAGTTGTAATCAGCTCCTATAACATGAAAATATTTACGAGTGATTATCAGGAAGTATTCACCACCACTGATAGTTCAGAAGCATGGACGGGCAAAACCCCTGATGGTAAGACGCTTCCCACCATATCATATTACTGCCGTGTGTATGGCACCTACGGTTCTGGCGAGGCCTATGACATTAGCTCTATGGTGGAATTGCTACTGCCCTAATTTGTTACAAAAACTCGCAAATGAGATTTGCAACCAATACCTAAGCCCCTTTAGTCAACTATCTTAAAACTAACCAATATCATTTTTTAGGCTTTAACCACACCTTAGTTTTGATCCCATAATAAAAGGGGATCATGAAAAATTTTGCTATTCTGGGAGCGGGTACTGCAGGCACGTTGATGAGTAATCATCTGGCGAAAGCCCTACCAAAAGATGAGTGGAAAATCACCATTGTTGACCAAAACAAAATCCACTATTATCAACCCGGCTATTTATTTATCCCCTTTGGTATTTACAAGGAAGAGGATGTTATAAAGCCAATAAAAAAGTTTCTCCCTAAGTCTGTTCAATATATTCAGCAAGCCATAAATCGGGTAAACCCGGATGCCAATACCGTTGAATTGCACAATGGTGACACGCTGGACTATGATGTACTGGTAATTGCCACAGGAACCAATATTGCACCAGAAGAAATAGATGGAATGAGTGGCCCCTATTGGCAAAAAGACATTTTTGACTTTTATACCATGGAAGGGGCTCTAAACCTCCATACTAAACTTGAAAACTGGGAGGGCGGACATTTGGTGGTTCATATTTCTGAAATGCCAATAAAATGCCCGGTGGCACCATTAGAATTTGCTTTTTTGGCCGATGCCTACTTTATGGAAAAAGGGATGCGTGATAAAGTTAAAATCACATTTGTAACCCCCATGGATGGAGCATTTACAAAACCCGTGGCCACGGCTAAACTCAACCACATTTTGCAGGAAAAAAACATTGAGGTTGTAGCCAACTTTAATGTGATGCAGGTGGATGGCGAAAACCGCAAAATTATTGATTACGAAGGCACAGAAGTAGCATATGACTTGTTGGTAACAGTACCTACAAACAAAGGGGCCGATTACATTGAACGCTCTGGTTTTGGCGATGATTTAAATTTTGTGCCGACCGATAAGGCCACACTTCAAACAAAGGTTAAGGATAACATTTTTGCTATTGGAGATGCTACAAACATCCCTGCATCCAAGGCTGGTTCTGTAGCCCATTTTGAAGGCGAAGTGTTATTAAAAAATGTACTTCGATTTATTAAGGGCGAACCATTGGTAGAAGCGTTTGATGGCCATGCCAATTGTTTTATTGAGACAGGCCACGGCAAAGCTCTCCTTATTGATTTCAACTATACGCACGAACCTGTGCCGGGCACCTTCCCCATACCAGGAGTTGGTCCACTCACCTTACTTGAAGAAAGCAGAATGAATCATATGGGGAAACTGGCCTTTAAATGGATTTACTGGAATATGCTAATCACCGGCAGGCACATTCCCTTTATAAATGCAAAAATGACTGAAGCCGGAAAAGAATTTGAATTAGAGAAAAATTAATAACGATGAACATGCAAAAGATAATTGGTGGACAAGAGATACAGGTAAATGAGCAAGGTTATTTAACCGACTTAAACCAATGGGATAAAAATGTGGCTCATGAAATTGCCAAAGAGGAGCAAATAGAGCTTAAGGATGACCACTGGAAGGTTTTGGATTTCCTACAAACTCAACACAGGCAAGAGGTTCCTCTTACCATACGCAAAGTTGGAAAAAGCGGAGTGGTGGACATTAAGGAGTTTTATGCCTTGTTTCCTGGCGGGCCGCTAAAAAAGGCAAGTAGAATTGCCGGAATCCCAAAACCAGCCAGCTGTATTTAATCAACTATTAAACTAAAATTTATGGAAACCACAGCAGAAATTGAAACCATGGCAACTACAGCCAAAGATTATAAGGTTAAGAAGATGTTGCTCATTCTTTCTAAGGCTACCCTAGACAATGTATATGCTTGTTTTATACTAGCCAATGGAGCCAGAATGGAAGGCATTGAATCCGAAATTTTCTTTACATTTTTTGGACTAGAGGCCCTTCAAAAGAAAAAGCTGGAACACCTGAGAGTGGCTACCGTTGGAAACCCGGGTATGCACATCCCAACAATGCTTGGCGGTTTACCCGGACTAGAAGCCTTGGCCACCAACATGATGAAAAAGGAAATGGAAAAACTGGATATTCCACCGGTAGGGGAATTTTTGGAGATGCTTACCGCCAGTGGATGCAAGCTTTGGGCCTGCAAATTGGCAATGGACATGTTTCACATTAAGGAAAGCGAGTTAATTGATGACCTGGACGGTGTGCTAACTGTAGGTGATTTTTACGAAAGGGCCCACGGGGAAAATACACAGCTGCTGTTTATTTGATCGGGCTTTCCAAACAACATAAAGGGAATATCTTTAAAAGATGTTCCCTTTTTTTATGGCATCCCACACCAAGTCTGGCTCAAAGCCCCGGCCTATAGCATACTGGGCTATTTTGCCATTTCTACGGAATTCGTTTTTCTCCTTTACCAGTCGTGCCTTCTTTTCAATCACTTCCTTCAATACCGCATCATATTGCTGATCGTCAATCTCCGTAAAGGCCTTTTTCAGGATGTAATCCGAAAGGTGATGCGGATATAGCGCCTGCTTAATTTTTACTCTCCCCCATTTTTTTATGGAAAACTTGCCACGAACAAAAGCCCGCGCAAAGCGCTCTTCATTTACAAAGTTGTTCTGGATAAGCTCGAAAATGATTTCGTTAACCAAATCGGTATAAAGCCCGTATTCGTACAGCTTTTGCTTAACCTCTAGCTGGCTGCGCTCACGATAAGCACAGTAGGCCTCAATTTTTTCGCGGGCTTCCTTTGGGGAGTATTGCCTGGGCTTACCCTGCTCCACTTTTACTTTTCAGGGTTAAATGTATGCTCCAGCCTTAACATGGTGCGGAAAGCCACAAACTTGCCTTCAAACTTATCTTTATGGTCCTGCTGTAGTTTGGGAGCGTAAACCTGCTGATACAACAACACGGTTTCCATATCTTTCACCTCATATTGTATAGAGTAGGTGCGGCCATTCTCTCCCTCTACCATCACCTCCAACATTCGGTTACTGATGAACATACCAGTTTCCATAACATCGGGTATATGGGTTTCCTTCATCCAGGCCAGCCACTCGTCATGGGCCTCTTCTTCAATATTTACGGTAACGTTGTATATGTACATTTTAGTGATGTAAGACTTTAGTAGTTAGATACTAGATTTCAATCTGAGGAATTTACGTTTCAAAATAATGATTAACAATATTCATAATTCGTATTTCCAACTTCGAACTTAAAGGGCATCCCCTCGTAATGCCCTATACCTCTTCCTCGCATCTGAGGTGAAAAAGCTATCAGGGTGCTCAGTAAATAGTTGCTGATACAGCTTTTGGGCTTCCGCAGGTTTACCCAACTGCAACTCATACAACTGAGCTAAGGCATACAAGGCATCATCTGCCAAAATATCCTTTTTATATAGAGTTACTATAGTTTGCAAGGTAACAGCAGCCTCCTCATAGCGCTTTTGCTTTATCAGGATTTTAGACTTCAGAAAAAGCACTTCATCCTGTATAGGATGATCGGGAAATGCAATATCCATCATATCCAAAACCCGAATGGCCGAATCATACTTATGCTGATAATTCATCAGGTCTGCTCTGGCGTACATAGTCATAGCATCTGTGTTGGTATCCAGTGCCACATTATCATTTATAAGCATGGAGTAACTCATGGCATCATTGGCAATCAGCTTTGAGGTAGAAGCCTTCAACACATTAAAGATTCCTTCAGCCCATTTAAAGTCACCAACGTAGTAAGCAGCCTTGGCTCTTTTAAACTTGGCTTCCTGCCCAATGGGCGATTGCTCAAAAGCCTTTTCGGCCTGACCGTAATAAAGGATAGCATCCCACCGGCTACCACTGTAAAGCAGAATATCGCCTAGTTTAATTTTAGCCAGAGCTATGTCCTCCTGACTGATGTAGCCCGTGCTAATCATGTTTTTCAACATGCCAATGGCGGTGTCAGTTTCGTTGAGCTGAAAAGCTGAGATATCAGCCACACCAATGGTTAAAGAACCTATTTCGGGCTGCCCCTTCATTATCTTAATTACTTTGTAATATTCCTTTTGCAGCGATTGCCACTCCGCTGTAGTTGTATTTGATACATTAAACAACTTTAGTTTTTGCGCCTCCAAATCCATGGCTAAAGCGGACTCATAAAAGGCATAATCAGGACCTGCTTTAATCACATAATCAAAAATTCTGCGTGCCAAATCATATTCCTCATTATTCATGGCCACGCGCCCCAGGTTATAGATTTGGCCTTTATTTCCCTTGGTTCTTTTATCCAAGGCTTTAAGCTGAATAAAGGCTCCGTTAAAATTTCGCTCCTGAATAAAAATAAAGATCAACAGGTCATTCAGGTTTTCAGAGCCGCCCTGCTGAATACGCTCTATCAAAAGTTGCTTTAAGTAATCTGAGTTTTCCGAAGACTGCTCCTTACCTATTGCCCTGCCAAACAGCTGCTTTACATTATTAAGGTTGGCAGGCTGGCGTTCTACCATATCCACATAAGTGGTGTACATTTTTTTAATATCGCCAAGCTCACCATATAACATGGCTTTTTGATAATCAAAAGAGGCAGCCGGAATTCTCCGTTCGGCCGTTTCGTAAATTTCAAGAGCAATTTTCGGAAATCCCTTTTTTTGAAAGGCATCAGCGTAACTGTAAGCCAGTCCGGGGTTGTCATTTACATTTTCAAGAATGTCCTCTACTACCTTGTCGGCTTTTGATTGTTTGTCTTGCTCCAGCAAAACGTAAATCATATCC
>CAXBJE010000255.1:0-5290 GCA_963975525.1 uncultured Owenweeksia sp.
GCTTAGTACCTCGCTTTCCTCAATTGCATCCCGCTATACGGGATGCTGATATATTAAACCCTTTCAGGGCTGGGCCAAAACTTTGTTCTGGGTACTTTCCGAAATTATGGGGCATTATATAAAATGAGAATAGCCCTAAAGGGGCGGCATACGTCAGCGGAGTGGCAAAGCCCTCCGCCAAAAAAGGTAAATGCTGTTGCGCAAGCCCTGTAAGGGCGACATCCTGTAAACCACATTCTCTGCTAATATTACTGATTTCGCCCTTTCAGGGCTTAGTACCTCGCTTTCCTCAATTGCACCCCGCTTTGCGGGATGTTGATATATTAAACCCTTTCAGGGCTGGGCCAAAACTTTGTTCTGGGTACTTTCCGAAATTATGGAGCATTATATAAAATGAGTACAGCCCTAAAGGGGCGGCAAAGCCCTCCGCCAAAAATGGTATATGATTGTCCGCAAGCCCTGGAAGGGCGACATGCTGTAAACCAGATTCTCAGCTAAGTATTATTGATTTCACCCTTTCAGGGCTTAGTACCTCGCTTTCCTCAATTGCATCCCGCTATACGGGATGCTGATATATTGAACCCCCTCGGGTCTACACAACAACCATATAGGCCTTTGATAATAGAGAAAAAATAATTGGGAACATTACCCCATATTTTGAAATAGTTTCAACCCTTCTCTTACCTATTTTTGGCGCATGAAACTCGAATACACCATTGAAGAAGAGGACTATCTGGCTTATCAGCTATTCACCTCGTCACAATCTGCAAGAATTCAGAAGAAAAAAACCAACGGACACATTCTGATTACCTCCGCCCTGGCACTTTTAGGGTTGGTGATGATTTCCGTAAGTGCAGATAAAACCTTTGGAATCCTCTATCTCATATTTGCTGTTGTTTCAGGAATCTACTATCCCAAATATTTTAAGTGGCGATACAAGAAACACTACTTGACACATATCCGCGAAAGCTATAAGCAAAGGATGGGGTTGGTAGTAACATTGGAGTTTTTGGAAGATACCATATTGGCTAAGGATAAGACGGGTGAAAGCAAATTATCGCTTTCTGAAGTTGAAGTGGTAAAAGAGACTTCCCAGCATTTTTTCCTGCAGTTTACCACAGGAGTATCTGTAATTATTCCAAAAATGGATGAGGAAGAAAGCGAAGCCCTTAAAGGCAGGCTAGTGGAAAAGGGAATAACTGTTGAAGATCATCTAAACTGGAAGTGGTAAGCGTTTAGGAAATTATTCCACAAAAAAAAGAGGCTCCTTTTCAAGAGCCTCCCCAGAGTTAGTGTTCAAAGTAAAACACTGACTTATTTCTTAATGTACTTCACAGTTTCAGTGCTGTTACCAACAGAAATTGTAATCAGGTAAACACCTGCTTTCAATTCCGGGTTAATAGTCACTTTTCCTGCGGAAGCAATCTCAGAATAGTTAGCCACTGCTTTTCCGGTTATATCATTAATGCTTACAACAACCTTGTTGCTAGCTTCAGTAAACTCAATATTGATGGCGCTGCCAGAAGATGGGTTTGGATATACACCCAATCCGCTCACTCGGCTTCCTCTTTCTACAAGACCAATAGTCTCTTCAAAACATTCGGAACCTCTGATTACCTGTCCACGGATTTCACCACTGGCATTGGCTGCCGTATGAACATTGAAGTATATTTCATTAGCACGGAAGTCAACAGAATTGGAAGTCATAAAAGGCATGTTGGGGTCAGTACCCGTCCAGTAGCCAAATGCACCATCCGAAGTTCCTACACCAGTAAAACCTGATGTGATGTTAAACACAACTGGTCCTGACATACCCGCTGCAGCTTTATGGAAATGGGCTCCGGTAACAGGGCCACTTAATCCGGCAACCACTACCATGTAATGGGCGTTGCTTTGGTTACGGTCAATAGTTACAATTCCGTTACCAGAGGCTGTTGTAGTAACAGCCGGTACTTCCTGCTTTCCTTCAAGGTTGGCACTATAGCCTTCCCTTGCCAGGCGATATACCTGTCCGCGAACTTCACCATTAGGGTTGGCCGCAGTGTGGATGTTTACATAAATGGCTCCCGAAAGCATATCATGCACCAGTTGTGGCGTTAGCGCCATTCCTGTGATTTGTCCTTTAATATGGTTTCCCATAATGCCAGGCGTAAGGTTTACAACCACGGCTCCAGAATTATTTACAGTACCCATGTGTAAGTGGGCTCCGGTTACGGCACCAGTCACGTCTTCCACAAGTATGTCATATTCCAAAGTGTCTAAACCAGCACTAAGGTTAAACCAGGCCACACCAGTTGGGTTACCTGCTGCCATTACCGGAGTGGTTTCTTGTGCGGTATCAAGTACGGCATCAAAGTATAATATCTCTCTTTTAATTTTTAGCTGACCTCTAATTTCCCCACCAGGATTAGCCGCAGTATGTATGTTCAGGTAAATATTTCCTGAGTCCAGCGCTCCCAAAATCATAGTTGGGTCAATGCTCATGCTGATTCTGTTACCAGAAATGCCTGGAGTAAGATTTACCACTACAGGGCCGTTCATTCCGGTTCCTGCTTTGTGAAAGTGTGCTCCAGTAATTGGGCCCGAAAGTCCATCAACCACAACCTCCACCAACATCTCTTTGCTGGTTTTTGAAAGGGCAAAAGTTCCTAAACCAATAGCATTGGTAGTAACTGCCGGTACCTCCTGGGCACCGTCAAGGGCAGCATGGTACGAAAAGTCAGATTCCAGTTCTATCTGTCCTCTTATTTCTCCATTAGGATTTGCGGCCGTGTGTACATTTAAGTACAAGGTTCCTTCCAAATATCCTTTAAGAATAGCCGGAGTAAGGGCACTTCCCGTAAGGGTAGCCACTGCACGGTTACCTTGAATATAGGGAGTAAGGTTTGTTAAAACCGGGCCATTTACCCCCCTTGCACCATTGTGTACATGCATACCTGTAATAGGACCAGAAAGATTGATAGCAGTGATGTTAACACAAAGGGTGTCCATATCTTCATTTAAGAAGAAGCTGGCCAAACCAACGGCATTGGTAGTAACTGCAGGAACCTCCTGGTCTCCCGTCATTTTTGCTGTAAATAGTAAGTTTCCGCTAAGATGTGCTGCGGATAATGTTGAGGCTGCCACCATAAGTGCCAGCGCGATTGAATACAATTTTTTCATTGCTTGATATATTTTTGAATTACACCTACACTTACGGAGTTCGTGTGGTTTTGGATTGAATGAGACTTTCTACAAGGCTAGTATTTACGCGCATTTTCCTTGCTTTTGCGCCTATTTACCATTAGGTCAAAATGGTAGGGTGGTAAATTATAGCCACAGCTTTTTTAATAAAACCTCAACAGCACAGGCGTGTAAATAAATTTTAGATTTACAATCCACTACATCATCACTAACCCAAGCTCTATGAAAAACTTGTTTATTGCCTCTCTCCTCCTCTTTGCAGGATCCGCTTTTGCGCAACCACAGGATTGTGAAAAATTCAAAAACGGAAAATTCATGATTCCTGATGATGGTTTAGGCGCCTCGTATATTGAAAGAAACGGAGACCGACAGGTGGAGTATGGCGAAGGCTCAGGGTTGAAACTTGCCTTTAAGGTAGAGTGGATAAATGAATGTACTTACACACTTACCCTCTCGGAAATTATTGAAAACCCAAATGATATTGAGTTAACCTTAGGCGAAACCCTAAAGGTTGAAATTATAGAAGTAAAAGCTAGTTCCTACGTGCAACGTTCTACCTTTCCGGGGCATCCTGATGCCTACGAAAGCGAAATGTTTCAAACAGATTAAACCATTTTTTACTCATTAAAACCACACATTATGAAATTAGGAGCCTTTTCCATTAGCCTTGCCGTAAAAGACCTCAACACCTCAAAAGAGTTTTACGAAACCCTTGGGTTTACCCAGTATGCCGGCAGTATGGAGCACCATTACCTCATCATGAAAAACGGAAATGCCCTGGTGGGCCTTTTCCAGGGGATGTTTGAAAACAACATACTCACCTTTAACCCCGGTTGGGATGAAAGTGCCAATAAACTGGACAGCTTTGATGACGTACGGACAATTCAGAAGCACCTGAAAAGCAAAGGCATTAAGCTGGAAACCGAAGCGGATGAAACTACCGAAGGCCCTGCCAGTTTTGTGGTGATGGACCCGGATGGAAATGCCGTGCTGGTGGATCAGCATGTTTGATGACATTTATAAAAACAGAAGGCCCTGAAAGAGTTTCGGGGCATAAAAGTATAGTGCGGCTAAACGCAAAAGTGTTTAGCCAAACGTTGGCAAGCATTATAATGAAACAGCTTAGGTTAATAATATTTATGATTTTGATCAATAGTATCCATTCTAAAGGTCAAAATGCGCAGGATACTATCCTCATTAATGCAGGAATGGATACAATAAAACTAGAACGTCATAGACCTATACATGGAGAATTCGGAGGAACAATAGAGAAGATAAATATTTATCGCTTACCAATCGGACCTCCTCATGCTTGTGGACTAGCTGACACTTCACATTTCATTTGTAGTCAGCTTTTTGGTGACTATGTGTTAAGGGAAAACATATCAGATTCAATAGTTCAATTTGTTGAAGTAAAAAACATTTTCATTGAGGGAGAAATTTTGGAGTTGATTACAAGTGCGATACTAGAACTAGAAAAAAATCCAGCCTATTTGTGGAATGAGTACATAACGCTCAGCCATGTTGGATCGCCTGTTTTTATTATCAAAATGGAAAGTGGGCGTAGAACATTGTTTGAGATTAGAACCCCAATATGCCGGGGAGGTTGGTTGGCTTTCGATGAACTAAGAAAGAAAATAACACTTGCCAATAAAAAATAAACCCAAGTCGGCTTTAATCCTGCTTTTTAAGGGCTTAGCGTTGGACAGATAAACATTTCGTTACTTTATATAACCGCGACAAAAGCCGCCCAGTGTTTATTAAAACCGTTGAACCAACCAAAAACATATACAAATGAAAGTTACAGCCTAAAAGAATGAGAATGTTGCCAATATGATATTTGCCTCCATTTATCCGCTATACCTAAGTAGGTTGGTGAAAAATGGAAGAACAAAAGAAGAATTCCACCAAGTGATTGAATGGTTTACCGGTTTTGATGAAGCCACGTTACAAGCGCTTATTGATGAAAAAGCAACTTACAGAACCTTTTTTCAAAAAGCCAAAATACACCCCAACGCACACATGATTAAAGGAGTTGTTTGCGGTTATCGCATTGAAGAAATTGAGGATGAATTTGAAGTGTACAAACAATGCAGGCAAATGGAAA
>CAXBJE010000256.1:0-5277 GCA_963975525.1 uncultured Owenweeksia sp.
GGCCCCGTATGATAGGTTACAGGCTCCCCACTGCGGTCAATCTGTTTGCCATTACTTTCCATATTCCCCTGTTGAAAGTAGGCGGCAAAACGATGAAAATTTTGGCTGTAAGGAATTATTGCTTCAGAAGTTGCCCCCCAAAAATTAACGTACCAAATGCCAAGGCAAGCCATTAGTGCAGGGATGTTCTCCTCAAAGGGTTTTTCTCTAAAATGGTTGTCCATCTCATGAGCACCGCGCAAAAATCTTTCATAAACATCATAGCCCAATCCACAACAAAGTGAAAGCCCTATGGCTGACCACACAGAGTAGCGGCCACCTACCCAATCCCAAAATCCAAACATGTTTTTAGGGTCAATCCCAAAATCTGTTACCTCTGCAACATTGGTGCTTACAGCTACAAAATGGCTGGCAACATTTTCTTTGGTGGCCCCTGAATTTAAAAACCATGCTCTTGCAGAATGAGCATTTGTCCTGGTCTCTTGGGTGGTAAAAGTTTTAGAAGCTATTATAAAAAGAGTCTCTTCAGGATTTAGATGTTTTATGGTTTCCGATAAATCAGCGCCATCAACATTTGACACAAAATGACACTTAATTTCTTCTCTGTGGTAGGGCTTTAAGGCTTCATAAACCATCACCGGGCCCAGGTCTGAGCCGCCAATTCCAATGTTTACCACATTAGTTATCCGCTTACCAGTATAGCCTTTCCATTTACCTTCAATCAATTCATCGGAAAAGGCTCTCATTTGATTTCGCACTGCAATAACGTCTGGCATTACATCTTTTCCATTAACCAAAACAGGTTGGTCAGAAAAATTTCTAAGAGCTGTGTGCAATACTGCTCGCCCTTCGGTTTCATTTATTGCAGCACCTTCAAATTGTAGTTTTATACCATCCGCTACTTTACATTCTTCATACAGTTCTTTAAGCAGGCCAATGGTTTCGTGGGTGATTCTGTTTTTCGAAAAATCAAATAGGATATCATCCAAATCAAGCGAAAACCTTTGGAACCTAAGGGGGTCTTCCAAAAACTGATTGCGCAGATGTTTTTGCGCTACATCGTTTTTGTGGGCCGCAAGTTTTTGCCAGGCTGTAGTTTGGGTTGGATTAATTCTTGAAAGCATTTAATGCACTATTTTTGCGAAAGTATAGTATGACGACTAACAGGGCGTTAAAATATACATTAATTAAGAATCAAAATTGCAGTTTAGGATGGCAGAAACTACCGCAACGGTTAGGTTCCCAAGAGCTAACAAAGAGTCATTTCGGACAACACTTACCAAGAGAGTTAAGGAATATTTTGAGGATACGGGCTTATCCAGCAAGGCCAATGCGAAAATGGTTTGGAAAACCGTGGGGATGCTGTCCCTTTATTTAATCCCATATTTGGTTTTATTGCTTGCAAATCCCGGTGTTTGGGCCATGTTTGGATTATTTTTCCTTATGGGGATAGGGATGTCGGGAATTGGCATGGGCGTAATGCACGATGCTGTTCATGGCGCCTATCACAGTAATAGAAAAGTGAATCAGTTTTTAGGTGCCAGCATGTATATCATCAGTGGCAACGTGGCTAACTGGAGGGTTCAACATAATATTCTTCACCACACCTTTACCAATATTGATGGCTTAGATGAGGACATGGAATCTTCGGGCCTTATTAGGTTGCACCCATCTCAGAAGTGGAGAAAATTTCACAGGTTCCAAAAGTTTTATTCTCCATTGGTTTACGGGCTACTTACTATAAATTGGGTAATAGCCAAAGACTTTAAACAGCTGTTGAGATATTATAGACGCGGAATAGGAGGCCATACAGCCCAAAGCATCAAAAAGGAATGGATAGTTCTTGTAGCTACTAAGTTGCTGTACTTTACCCTGTTTATTGTTTTGCCCTTACTATTAATACCTGTTGCCTGGTACTGGATTGTGTTAGGTTTTGTGTTGATGCATTTTGTGGCAGGGGTGGTGTTGAGCTATGTGTTTCAACTGGCACACATGGTTGAGGGAGTTGATACAATTGACGTGCCTCATGATGGTATGGCTGAAGATGAATGGATGGAACATCAGCTACGTACCACTGCCGACTTTGCTCAAAAAAGCAGAATAATAAACTGGTTTGTTGGAGGATTGAACTTTCAGGTAGAGCATCATTTATTTCCAACAATCTGCCATGTACATTATCCGGCACTTGCTAAAATAGTGCGCGAAACTGCCAATGAGTTTGGGCTTCCATATAAGGAATATACAAGGTTGGCTGATGCGCTAAAAGCTCATGTGCATCACCTTGGAGAAATGGCACGCAGGCCACAACTGGCCTAGCCGTTTACGGCTTCAACGGTCTTAATCTGACCGGGAAGCATTTCCTGTAACAAGTTTTGAATTCCCTGCTTAAGGGTTTGTGTTGAGGATGGACATCCTGAACATGCGCCTTGTAATAGCACCTTTACCTCACCATCGGTATAGTTCAGGAATTTGATGTTTCCGCCATCCTGTTCTACAGCCGGCTTTACATACTCGTCTAATAGCGAAGCAATCTTTTGTTCAATCGGTTCCCAGGTTGCGGGGTCTTTTTCTTCAGGATGTGCTACTGGCCCTTTGGAGGCAGGGGTTTCTGTTGCATCTTCCACTTTAGGCTTATTGTAAAGTGATTCGTGGAGCACAGGGTTGCCATTGGCAATAAAGTCGCGGATAAGCTCACGAACTTCCATGGTAATGTCTTCCCACTCCACAATATCATACTTGGTGATAGCCACGTAGTTTCCAGTAATAAATACCTCTTTTACAAAAGGAAAGTGGAAAAGCTTTACGGCAAGAGGTGAGGGTTGAGCCTCCTCAATATTCTTAAATTCAATTGAATCTAAACCTATCAGGCGCTTGTTAGCTACAAACTTCAGCACAGCTGGGTTTGGGGTCATTTCCGCATAAATGCTTACCGGCACTTTTTTCATTTCTTCCATCACCAAATATTTTTGGCAAAGATAGTTGTACAGCTTCAGCCGAGGCATTCTCATTACTTTTGTTTTTTACCAAATAAGTAATCTCAATATGGCTTTAGTAAAATCGATAAAAGGTATTAGTCCAAGGATGGGCGAAAATTGCTTCCTAGCAGAAAATGCCACCCTCCTTGGTGATATTGAAATGGGCGATGATTGCAGCATTTGGTACAGCGCTGTAATTAGGGGAGATGTAAATAGCGTAAGGATGGGCAATAAGGTGAATGTGCAGGACAATGCCACTTTGCATTGCACCTATCAAAAGTACCCTTTAACCATAGGCAACAATGTATCAATAGGGCATAATGCCATTGCGCATGGCTGTACTATTCACGATAATGTGCTTATTGGTATGGGCGCCATTGTAATGGATAATTGTGTGGTAGAGAGCAACTCTATAGTAGCAGCAGGGGCTGTTGTTCTGGAAGGAACCCATATACCCTCAGGGACCATATTTGCTGGTGTACCGGCCAAAAAAGTAAAGGACATAACGCCTGATTTGATTTCAGGAGAAATAGATCGTATCGCTAATAATTATGTAATGTATTCCGGGTGGTTGAAATAAACTATTTCAACACCACTTTGGCTCGTTCAATTATGTCGTCAATTCCCTGCAATTCTCGATTAGGGTCATTGTTAATTGGCATATGAGGAGGAACACCCAGCTCAATGTTATAAAGGGCAGTATCAAAAACAGGAATAAGAGAAACTGATGCTGAGAAACGATAGTTCCATCCGTTAGGCAATTCGCTGTCAATTGGTATTCCACCTCCTCCACCAGTCTGATCACCCACTTGAGTTACGTTTTCAAATGACCGCATTATTCCTGCAAAGAAATTGGTGGCCGAATAACATCTCCTGTTGGTAAGTATGGCAACTTCTCCATTGTAGTTTACACCATCCGATGGCTTTAAAACATACCCCAGTCCATTCCCAAAATCATCTGGCCCCGGGCCGGTTTTTTCAAATGTTACTAGTACTTGTCTTTCTGTGCTCACAAGCCTTTGTCCAAGTGCAAAGGCATTGCTCAAAAACCCTCCACCATTGTTCCTCACATCCACAATAAGGCCCTTGGTCTTTTTCATATAGGTCATTACTTCATCAAGGTTCTCCAATGAAAATCCACTGCTAAAGCTTCCATAGTAGATATAACCTATAGAATCAGGCAATAGGATGGTGTACTTCAGTGCTCCTGCAATTCTGTGATTTGGGCCCAGGTAATTGCGCTCTACCAACTCATAGTTAAAATTATCAGGGTAGTTGAGGTACCAGTTCCAGTTTCGGCTTAGGTTAAAGGGTGAACGCAGGTTTACATGGCCATCTCTAAGATCATATAACATGCTGTCCAAAACAGAAAAAAGCTCTTCATCTGTTGTGTTCTCATCCACCATAGGGTCATAGTGGTTGTAAACACTGTCCCAGTTGATGCGCTTGGTTTCAAAAAAGGTGTATTTATCCTTTACATTTTGCCAAAGGATTTCAAAGTTGGTTTGAGGATCTTTATTGGGATTTTCGTCCATCAATGCCTTTTTACAAGAAAATAGCATTGGAGTAATGAGAAGAAATAGAATGAGCTTTTTCAAAACTTAAATATTGTTGAGAGACCAATTTGCTGCAGATCCGTCTGGGCCTTGTTTAAAACATCCAATTGCGTAAACTCCCAGTTGTAAAAAAGTCGCAGTTGGTTGCCATTATCAAAAATCCAGGTCAGTTCAGTTTTGGAATTTAGGATGTAAAAATCTCCCCAAAAGGCAAAACCTTTACTACCAACTTCAGTATTTAGATAAGGTTTTACATAGCCCGGGCGCATATAGTAAGCTCCAAAAGGAAATCCGAAAGTGTAGCTAAGCGCAAAATTTTTATTGAACACTTTAAATGGTTTCTGCACGGCTACTGATGTTCCAAATGCAAAAAGGGCTTCATAATTATCGCTGCTATTGCTGTAGCGGTTATGCTGGCGGAAATCAAAAACATTGTGCGAAAGTAAACCGGCATAAAAACGGAAGTCCTTATAGGTTGCAATGCGCCTCATGAGTTGATAGGAACCACGGGCAAAACCGGTAGTTGTGCTGCTGGGATTGTTCTCTCTGTTTACATCAGGTGCCTGAAATCCACCACCACCATTAAGGTCGAGTACGCTAATCCAATTGTCATTTTGAAAGTGGTAGCCAAGAGAGAGCCCACCTAAACTGCCGGAATAGCTAATAGGGGATAGAGCATCATCTTTAACTGTTTCGTAGGCATACATTGCTCCAAAAGGCATGTAATGACCGTTGAGAGATTGTGC
>CAXBJE010000257.1:0-5258 GCA_963975525.1 uncultured Owenweeksia sp.
CAGCACTTAAAAGCACTTATCTGAATTAATACCGCGGCCCACCAATAGTGATAAACGAAGCTAGCCAGTTAATACCTTCGGACTCTGGCAACGGTAAATTTCTTCAACAACTGCCAAAAGCCCGATGAGCACTATTTGCACAAATTCATGAAGAGCCTCAAAGGAAACTTAATCATCCTTACCTATGGAATTTTATCCTATCAATTTATCCTGAATGATAGTCAGTCCATATTTGTTTACCTCGCTGCATTATTAATTGAACTGTTGGTGGTAGTGGTTCTGTACACTATTTCAAATCACTATTCTCAAGAAAAAGTTTATGGTACAAATGTTTTGGTTGGAGCCATTCCTCTGCTGCTTTTCCACTTTGTGATAATCAACTTAGCTTCTCTGGAGTTTGACAACATCCCCAAAGACTATTATACTGTTTCGAAATATAAATTCCTGACTCCATTTGTTTATTATAAAGTACAGATCTTGATTGTGGCCATTGGAGTAATAATCGGTTACCTCACGGATTTTTGGAATCTAAAAACCCTTCAACTGAACCTACGAGTGGTTGAATCAAAAGTTATTGTTCAAGCCTTGAAGATATGGGGGCTAGGTGCATTCTCCGTTATCATGGTTCTTTTAATCCCATCGTCATTTCAGCGAATTGGAATTGCTTTCTTGCCCATCTCCAGAATTATTTTGGAACTATTTATTGACAGAAGACTTAAAACAGAAAAAACCGTTTAACCTCCTGCGGTTGCCCCCACTTAGCCTCCTCTACTCTTTTCCAAAAAACCTGCAGTGGCTAACATTTGTCACCCCTCAAACCTTACATGCCCGCTAACTTTATCCCATATAAATACATCTATGGGACAATTAATTGAAATCAATCAAGGGGAAATTAAAGTGGGATTTACATCTCCAACAAAAGGAAAAATAGCTTTTAAGGATTTGGGGCTTACAGAAGACCAACTAACCTTGGATGGTGGTTTTTTAAGGCTGGTATTTGATATGGAAGGAATTGGTGAGCACGATTACTTTGCCGTACCAACCCTTGAAATTAAGTACAAGGAAAACTGCAAGGAAACGCTTTGGCAGTGCGACTTTAATGAAGAGACCATCTTAGATAAAGTGGATCATCATGGTCATTCTACCGTGCTGTTGCTGGACAGAAACAAAATAAGCTCGCTGGAGCATCGTCATCAAAACACACTGGTCATACATGCCGAGTTTCCTGAAAAGGTACATCTCGATGCAGAGGAGTCGTATATAAACTTCTTTAAATAGTAGGAATTACCGAAAAGGGTGAGATAGTAATCTCGCCCATTTTGTTTTGTTGTTTCAGCGCGTGTTTCCAATCCTATTTCGTTCCGCGCAAATTTTAAAACCTTCACCACCCTCAATACTCCCTGGCCCCTATCCTAAGTTGCCCGGGCTGTTTTTCAACTAAAAGGCCATACTGTTAAAAACCGCCACCGAACGCGGGTTTACACTATATTCGTTTGAGTGAATATATCTACAAACCACTTAGGGTTTGTAGTCCTGATTATCATGACCGTAAATCCACAAACCAAACCTCTAAAATCTGCTCCGCTTGTTTTAAGCAAACAAGCAACTATAATCAGTGGTTGGCGAATGCGCGTTGTAAAAATCAGGTTGCGCCTGCACATCCTTCATTTACTATTAAAAAAGGGGGTATCCTTTAGTGTGATAAGGAGTTCTTTTAAAAAGTTGTTGGCCATCCGCAAGGAAAATATGGGCAACATTAAACTGATTAAGTACACCAAACTCGGCAGACAATATTCCTGGGCCATGTATGCACCGCCCTTTCCCTCAAAGGAGTTGGACAGATTGCTGAATAAGGAAATTGATTTTGCCTTAAGGGATGGTATGAGCGCAAATCCATTGCATTTCATTTTTTTATCCATCACCAAAAAGTGCCCGTTAAATTGTGAGCACTGCTTTGAATGGGATATAATGCACCGGCCCGAACAGCTCTCTTTGGATAATTTAAAAGGAATAGTTAGTGGTTTTATTGAGCAGGGCATTTCAAGTGTATTCCTTTCTGGCGGGGAGCCATTGAGTAGGTATAATGACTTATTGAAACTGTTGGAATATGCCTCACCCCACTGTAAAACCTGGCTCTTTTCTTCGGGATATACACTTGATGAAAGCAAGGCTTATGCGCTTAAACAAGCCGGATTAACCGGGGCAATTATCAGCATTGACCATTTTGAGGAAGAAGCACACAATGCGTTTAGGCGAAATCCAAAATCTTTTGAACGTGCCATAAATGCGGTAAAAAATATAAAGGTTGCTGGCCTGATCCCTGCCCTTTCTGTTTGTGCAACCAAGGAGTTTTTGAGTGAGGAAAACCTCCATAAGTACATGGAATTTGCCAAGAGTTTAGGTGCCGTGTTTGTTCAGTTTATGGAACCCGTAGCCGAAGGCAGGTACAAAGAACAAGACGTAGCGCTGAATGAAAATCAGCTGGCTTTACTCAGCAATTTTTTCCGGAGCTTTAATGAAGATGAAGCCAAGGCTGACTACCCCACCATTATCTATCAGGGGTATCATCAGCGTAAGGTTGGCTGCCATGGGGGTGGAAAAAGATTTTTATACGTTGACTCCGATGGAAATATTCAGGCCTGCCCGTTTTGCCCCAATAAAATGGGCAATGCACTGCAAAAACCGCTTCAATATAACGGAGGCTCATGTAAGCAATTGAACCGTCAACAGTTTAACTTATCAAGCTATGAAACAATTGTCGCTTACCATCCTAAAGTACATGCTGTTCTCAACAATGGCTTATATGGCTTCAAGCTGTAAGTATTACAAAACCGTACTGTTGCCTAATACCGATAAAAGAAACATTGAATATTTCCACATTCAAAAAGAAATAGTGACCATTGCCGATTCAGCGGGCACTACTCAGTACCATTTAAACTCATTGACACTCACAGACACATCCATTTCCGGAGTGCTTACCCCAGCATTAGGAAACTACAAACCGCATTTAAAATCAATACGTAAGGGTGTAGCCAGAAAACAATACCTGGACCCCATGAATACTATGCATATTTACCTGAAGGAAGGTGAATTGACACCTGGAAACTTTACCACACGGCTTGATAATATTCAGAGTATTGAAATTTATGAAACGGCTGTTGGAAAGTCCATCCTTGGGTCTGTTGGGCTAGGTGCAATCATAGCCGGAGGTGCCGCAGGGATTGCCATAGGTATTGTTGCTATTATTTGTAATTGCCCATTTGTGGAGAGTTATAATGCAGACACCAATCAGTTTCATGGTTCACTTTTTCCGGGAGCAATTTTTGAATCGCTGGCGCGTGAAGATTACCTTGAATTAACCAATCCATTATTAAATCAGGATGGCACGCTTAGCCTTCGTGTTTTCAACTCCATGCCGGAGGTGGAGTACATTGATCTGCTGGAACTCTACCGGGTAAATGGTTTGGAATATGATAATGTAGCCAGTTTAAATGACGGGACTTTTATCGGTTATACTAACAGTAAGTTTCCTAAAAAAGCGATATCAGGATATGTAACCGATGTAACAGAGCAGATAGAGAAAGAGGATGGAATTTTGTTTGATTTCAGCAACCTGAATCAAACAGATGAATTAAACAGTCTGGAAGTAACTTTTAGTAGAAAAGATTTGTCCGACCACCCCAAGCTAACCCTGGTAGGAAAGCAAAGTAAGCAACTGGATATGGTAGCTCATTATTTATTCTCAAACATTGGTAACAGGTACGATGAGTGGGTGACTAAAAAAGATAAGGAGTCTGGCGCAAAATGGACGGCATCTCAACGAGAGAAAGGCATCTCCCTACATGTTTCCCTAAAGGAAAAAGGCCAGTGGAAAACGATTGGATATATTGACAACCAAGGAATTTTGAGCTTCAGAAAGTTGGTTTTAGACATTGACTTAACAAAGCACAAAGATTCGCTGGTAGAACTTAGATTTGAAAGCGCCTATAAAATCTGGGAGCTGGACCAAATAGCGTTGAGCGATGATTATAAAATGAATCTGGAGGTTGAGAATATCCCCTTCACAAGGGTATTAAATCAGGACTCTATTGATATTAAACCACAAATAGCTGCTGCAGATGCTGAGTACTATCTACAGAACAAAGGAGGACATATCACCCTTGAAACCGAGGTGCCTGTAGATCAGTCCATTTTATTTTTAAAAGGTGCAGGCTATTACCATCATTCCATTTCCAATGATGACCCACCGAACTATGATATTCTAAAAAAAATGAGGCATAAACTGGCCTTTCATGAAATGTCTAAAGCTTTAGAACAAGCTCAAAAGTGGCATGCCTCGGTAAATCAGAATTAATAACTGTGGATGAACAATTTCAATGTAAAATATTCAGATCATTATAAACTTTACATCCTACAGCACCACAGGTTTACTTTTGAGGCAGAGCTGACTGCCGCTGGGATTGACTACTACACTGATTTAGACCATCAACCTTCTATGGTTAGAATTCGGTATTTTCTCCCCTCTGATAAACGTCAACTGATTGATGAGATTGGCATAACTAACGACATAAGAGCTACCATAGAAACAGTGGCAGCTGTTGACGATGTTTCTATTAAGATGCTAAGGATATCCCTTATGGTAGCTATAGTGGTAACCTTTGCCTGTATACTAGTGGTGATTTTTTCTAAATGAGTTGCAAAGGTTATTACCATTAACCGAGAAGAAACTTGCTCTACAACTCATATACATTCCCCTCAGCACAAAGCTCAACAGGAAATTCGGTTTTGTAATCCTGCTTGAAGTCAGCCAAAAACTTTTCCAGCTGATCATCGGTATGAAGAGGATCGTGATGAAATAAAGCCAGTTTCTTCACATTACACATTTTGGCAAACTCCACAGTATGCTTAATGGTACTGTGTCCCCAGCCCTTTCTTTTGTTGTATTCCTCCAGTTTATATTGGGAGTCATGAAAAAGCAAATCCACATTTTTCACAATATCATAGCCACTGGTCCATTCGGGTTCATTGGGGAAATTGGCCGAGCCAAGTGCCACTTCATGATCAGGTATATAGGCAAAGTCTTTATCACCATGTGAAAGCCTGTAGGCCAAAGTTGGGCTGGGATGGCAGATGTAATTTGAATTTATCTTGATGTCATCAATATAAAATTCACTGTTACCCAACTCATGAATTATGGGATGTTTGGGCAACTCGGTGAGCCTAACCGGAAATAAAGGAGCGGAAAAATAGCGTCTTAG
>CAXBJE010000258.1:0-5257 GCA_963975525.1 uncultured Owenweeksia sp.
CCATCTGCAGAAGTTACGAGGCTGCTATCAGGCACAATATCGTTGATATCAACTCTGGAATGAATTAGTGGAGCCAGTGCCTCAATATCCCACTTGGGGACCTTAGGATCAGGCTTACAGCCCAGCAAAATGCCAAGCAATAGAAATAGGATATAATGTGTACGCATCGGAGACTGTAAAAATTACCGCAAGGTATTAAACAAAATAAGCTTAAAAAAAGGGGATTAGACTATGAAATTTACAGGACAATCCCCTATACTGTGCTGAAAGTTAGTAATTTACAAGATATATGTTAATCCATTTTGTATGTTTGAGGCCTCATTCGAACCAAAACTACTCCAATGAATAAAGCCATTTTGCTTTTTTTGTCAGTTTTTACAGTCATTTCCTGTAGCAGGGACAAGCTTGATTTTGACATGACAGATGATCTCCGGTTTACACCGGAGGTAGAAGTACCACTAATTAATGCCAAACTGTCCCTTGGCGATTTAGCTCTCAAGGATTCCACCTTTAAAGTGAGCCCCGACAATCGTGTAACAATTGAATACTTTAAGGATTCAATCTTTTCGTTCAACGCGATTGATTTTGTGAAAATTCCAGATCAGGATGCCTTTGAATTTCCCATCTCACCATTATTCAATCCATTTGATTTGGAAATGAGTATTGGAACTTTGGGAGGTGTTCAATTAGCTGAAACCTACTTTGACAATGGTTTTTTGAAATTCGGACTATCAACAACTGATACCATTCTTACGGAAGTAAAAGTAAAAGTGACTATCAAGAATGGGGATATTAGCGGAATGCCAATGTCAAAAACTATTACACTTCCGGCAGGTGTAATGTCAGTTGAAGATTCATTGGATGTAACTACAGGGAAAATTGACTTTAGTAGTGGAGGAGTAAACTTTTTAGGTCTTAAAGCGGAAATACTTAATGCCGGTGCGGTTACGCCTCCTACCAGCCTTATTAAACTTTCGTGCAGGTTTACCAAGTTGGAGTTGCTTAGTGCTTCTGGCAATTTCGGAAACAGGCACATGAATATCCCAAACAGCTCTTTTGACTTTGATATTTCAGGAATAAGCCAGTTTGTAAATGGCCTGTATCTTACAAATCCTCAAATCAAATTGATTTCTAAAAGCAGTATAGGCGTAGACTTGGGGCTGGAAGCTGATTTTGATGGGATAAATAAAGCCGGTGATCTTACCTCCCTTGGTGCTCAACCTCAAACTATTACAGCCCCATCTTCCATTGGAGCATTTAAGTATGACACAATAAAATTTGATCGAAATAACAGCAATATTGCCGACTTTATAGCTTCGTTGCCTACAAGTATATTATACGGAGGAAGGGTAGAATTGAATCCGGGTACAGGAACTCCGAACAATTTTATCCACAAAAATTCAAAGGTTGTAATGGGGGTAAATGTTAAGCTGCCACTGGAAGTGCAAGCGCAAAATTTACTGCTTGAGCAAACTTTGGATGGTATTGAATTTCTAAAGGAAAACCCTGAAGAGGTGGAGTCTCTCAACCTAATTTTTAATACCAAAAATGGTTTTCCGTTTGATGTGCACGTGAGCATCGCCTTTATGGATACTGTGACTAACGACAGTATTGATGGTATTAGTTTACAGATACTTACCGCTCCACCAATTGGCCCGCAGGGCAAAGTGCTAAGCCGCTCACAACACAAAGAGGTAGTTTCAATTGATAAGGTGATGATGGAAAACCTTAAGCGCTCAGATAAAATGAGATTGAGAGCAAGGGTGAGTACTCCCAATAGTGGACAGCAGATTGTAAAGTTCTATACGGACTATGATTTGGAGGTGAAAATTGCCACTCAAGTAAAACTTAATGTAAAACTGTAGAGCCATGAAGACATTAAGAAATACCGTAATAGTTTTACTTTTTAGCCTTGGGCTTAATGCACAGTCAGATTTAATGCTTTACAACTTTAACTCTGTTGCTCAAAGCCTCCACGTAAACCCAGCACTGAAACAGCAAACCAGGGTTTGGGGTGGATTACCAGCCTTATCTGGTATACACCTTCATTATCACAATAATGGGTTTGCGCTTATTGACCTTTACGAAAAGGATACTGATATCAATCAGAATAAAGACAAGATAATTTTATCCTTAGATGACAGAAGCCAGATTGCCTTTAATCAGTCAACAGAACTGTTGGGTGTTGGTTTTAGAGCGTTTAAAGGATTTGTAACTCTGGGTGCCACCCAAAACATTGATTATCGGATGACATATCCGGCTGATCTGTTAAAATTGATAAATTTTGGTAATGCCCCGGCCGACTACCGCAATCTGGATGTAGGTGGATTTACATTTGAATCTTTAGTCCGTACAAACTATTACGTTGGATTTCAGAGAGATTTCAATGAAAAATTGAGACTGGGTGGTACTTTGAAGTTCATCATCGGACAGGCCAATACTCATGTTGATAGAATGAAGGCCAGGGTGGTAACCACTGATAGTTCGAGCATTTTTGTGGAAACAGATGTATTAATCAGGTCAGCAGGTATTTCAGGGTTTTTTGATTCGGAAGATGGATTTGATTTTGGAAACGCCTTTTTCTCCAATAACTATGGTTTTGGCGTTGACCTTGGTGCCAGCTATGATTTAACAGAAAAGTGGAACTTCAGCGCAAGCGTGATAGATTTGGGAATGATTAGCTGGAAAAGTAATACCAGAGACAATATTAGCAAAGGGTCCTTTGAATATGATGGATTGAATGCCAATTTGAGTAATGATAAGCCCATTGAGGATTTTGAGGAGATCACAGATAGCCTGGAGGCAGCGTTCGATTTTCAGGAAATTGAAGGTAATAGCTACAATAAGGCCTTAAGTTCAAGAGTGTTTTTAGGAGCTAATTACCACCTTACTGATCGCCATACCTTTGGTTTATTATACCATGGTAGAATTTGGGAGAACCAATTGTTTAATGATTTTAGCGCCAATTATCAAGGTAAACTATTGCGTGGTTTACAGCTTAGCTTAAGCTATTCAGTAATTAATGGTACTTATAATAATGTTGGAGCGGGGTTGATGCTAAAACTTGGTCCTGCACAGTTGTATGTGCTAAGCGATAATGTACTTCACCTGATGATGTACGAAAACCTGCAAACCACCAATGTGAGGGCAGGGCTTAACATTACTTTGTTTGACAAAAAGGACAAATCTGCCAAAGAGGAGCGTAAACGAAAGAAAAAAGAAAGTAAGAAACAATCGGAAGCTGAACCTGAAACAGCAAAATATCAAAACCTAAACTTAAAACAACTGATATGAAACATTTAAGAAACAACTATTTAGCCGTAATGTTGGCGGCATCGGCACTTACACTTACTAGCTGCGAAGATGAACTTTTGGGAGGCTTTAGCGAAGCAGAAACGGCAATGAGCGATAGATATTTGGCTGCTGAAGCGGCACTTTCCAATATCTACCGAATAGTGGATAATACTATGCGCGATTCCACCTTGCGTGCTACTGATACTTCAATGGTTTTTGGCGCTAGGGTTATTCGTACCGGCAATACTATTTTAATAGATTTTAAACCGGGAGTTATTGGTTTGGATGGTAGAACCCGATCAGGAAGTATAATGGTAACTGAAACAAACGATTACCGCCAGGCAGGCGGGGTATTAGCTGTAGATCTGTCCAGTTATGTTATTGATAATTTTCACGCATCAGGTATTATGGGCGTTGAAAATTTTGGGTCGGATAGCCTTAAACTGAATGTTTCAAGACTGGCTGTTGTTGACTCATTTGAGCTTGATGGAAGTAAAACCCTTATTTGGATGGCTGGTTTTAAAACGGCAACCACGGATGATGACGCGTACAAGATTAAAGGAATGGCTACTGGTAAGCAACTTAACAATACGTTAAATAGTAGCATCTTAGAACCTATGGTAATTGATAATAGTTGCCAGTACAGATTGCTGGAAGGAGTTGTAGATATGCAATTTGCCATGGATACGGCTTCTGCTCAAACATCTGGTAGCATAGATTTTATTAAAGCGGATGGTTGTGAAAATCTTGCCCGTATAAAAATCAAAAAAGGCGAAACCGAACTTACCCTGGCACGCCAGTTTTTTGGATTCTAATAAATATTAGCCGTATGGCATTGAGGCCGAGTCACTTTTGTGATTCGGCCTTTTTTATTGACCTGTTCAAAGTTTCTTCCACTTCGTTTTTTATGTTTGGCAAATAAGAAAAAGGACTATGAAAATTCTGAAAGTATTGTTAATCAGTGTTATTGCTACAATGTCCGTTTCGTGTGGCAACGTTACTGAAGAGATTTATCTCAATGAGGACGGATCTGGTGAATATGGGCTTTATTACGACATGATTCCCGCAGCGGTAGACATGTCCATGCAAATGGCAGTGATGTTTGGTAAGGTTGATACAACCAACAGCATGGCAATGGATAGTTTGAGAAATGCCGTATTAAATAAAGTCTGGGAGGATTTCCCGGATAAAGTGGACTCGGTGATTGACCTTGCTGAAGGGGTACCGGATAGTTTGTTGAATTACGGAAATAACCGACAGTATGTAGAAAAAACGCATGGATATATGCGTGGTAGTAGAGAGGAGGGATCGATATATATGGGAATGAAGTACCCCTTTAAGGGAACTACAGAGTTGAATGGCTATTTAGATTTTGTAAACAGATCTCAACAAGCCAAAAGTGCAGGTAGGAGGGGTGTATCGGTTAGCGGTATTAACAGCACTAAAACTGATGCCACCTACACTTTTTCTAAAAACAAGTTTACGCGTAAAGTAAAAATCAGCAACCCCCAAGATCCTGAAGAAAAGAGTTTTGCACTGCTAAAAAATATGATGAGTGATGCAACCTACACCACCATTATTAATACGCCCAAAAATGTGGAAAAAGTAAAAACCAAAGGCCAATATTCCATTGAGGGCAAAAAGGTAATATTTACCTATAAGCTTCTGGACATATTAACAGGAGAGGCAGATATGGATTTACAGATTACTCTTGAGGATTAATCTTTCCTATTTAAAAGTAAGGAGCTAGTCCAACCTATCTCTTACATACGTTATTTCAGTTTTGCCATGTGGTGCAGGTTTGTCATCTGGACCAAGGTTTACAAAAATCAATTTTTCAATAGTTAATATCGGGGCGCGAGTAAGCTTGTTTCGCACCTCACATCGCATGGTTACTGATGTACGACCAAAATCTGTAGCCACCATTCCCAACTCAATAATATCGCCCTGTACAGGTGCACTT
>CAXBJE010000259.1:0-5250 GCA_963975525.1 uncultured Owenweeksia sp.
TCAGAAATATCAAAATCCTCCAAGAAGTCTACTTCAAAAAACTCTACATGTTCTTCAAAGCCCTTTTTTAAAGGCAGGCGGCTTTTATCCCGCACACAACAAATAACCTGATGACCCGCCTCAATGAGTACCGGCAATAATCTCATACCGATATAACCATTGGCCCCTGTTAGTAGTACTCTCATAAAGGGCTAACCCAAAGTAGCCCAACAGGTTCTAAAGAAATAATAATTCAGACAAAGGCCTTCTCTAAAACATCGCCAACAAAATAGGCCAATGCCGCAGCTGCGCCTCCTAAAAACAGGGTTTCTAATACGCTACGCAGCTTGTTGGTTTGGTTTACCACCGATTTTAAATAGCCGATGGAGAAGAAGGCAACACCAGTCATTATAGAAGAAGCTATGAACAAATTAAAGTCCTGAGGCGAAAAGTAATCCATTACATAAACAAGCAATGGAATAAACCCGAAAAGCAGAAAGCTCATAAACGTAACACCGCCCATGGCTAATGGAGATTTTGTTTCCTCGCTCATCTCCAGCTCTTCCTTCATCATCACGTCCACCCAGCGGTCCTTATCCGCAGTAATGGTGTCCACAACTTGCTCCAGCAATTCGCCCTTAAAGCCCTTGGCTTCATAAATTTCTCTTACTTCTGCCCTTTCCTTTTCAGGGAGATGATCCACCTCCCAATACTCCACAGCCTTGTGTTTATCATAGTTTTCCTTTTCACTTTTAGTGGAAAGATAACTACCTACCGACATGGCAAAACCATCAGCAATAAGGTTTGCAAAACCAAGGATGATTACCACTTTAGAATCCAAATGAGCACCCGCTGCCCCCGCCACCACCGCGAAGGTGGTAACGCTGCCATCAATACCGCCATACACAAACTCCCCCAGGTAATCCTGAAAGCGATTTACCACCTTGTATTTACTTCCGTGGAGACGGTCTTCGTGCTGAACTTTTGCTTTGGACACTTTTTTTGGGTTTATGATAGGGGTAATTTTATTATCGGCCTTAAGTCTGTCACACTGAGCGATAGTCGAAGACCAAGCCGAAAGTTTAGGAGGCACTTCGACTATCGCTCAGTGTGACAGACTTTGGTTAAGGTCTGCTATTATTTATTTACAAATCAAATTTAATACCCTGCGCCAATGGTACACTAGCCGAGTAATTGATTGTATTGGTTTGTCTGCGCATATAGGCTTTCCAGGCATCTGAACCACTTTCGCGGCCACCACCTGTTTCTTTCTCTCCACCAAAGGCACCGCCAATCTCAGCACCACTGGTACCAATATTTACGTTGGCAATACCACAGTCGCTACCCTCCGCAGAAAGAAACTTTTCGGCCTCGCGTAAGTTGGTGGTCATAATTGCAGAAGAAAGTCCCTGTGGAACGGCATTCTGCATTTCAATAGCCTCATCCAACTCCTTGTATTTTATTAAGTATAGGATAGGGGCAAAAGTCTCTGTACAAACAATTTTATAATCGTTCTGCACCTCAGCAATACATGGCTTTACGTAGCATCCGCTTTCGTAACCGGGGCCCTCAAGACGACCGCCTTCCACTAACATTTTACCGCCTTCCTTAATCACATTTTCAAGTGCATTTTCATACATCTCCACCGCAAGGGTATCGATAAGAGGCCCTACATGGTTATTGGTATCCAACGGATCTCCTATACGAATTTGGCCATAGGCCTTCGCCATTTTTTCCTTTACCGTTTCGTAAATGCTTTCGTGTATGATAAGCCTACGAGTAGATGTACAACGCTGGCCGGCAGTACCAACCGCACCAAACACAGCGCCTACAAGCGTTGCCTCAAGGTCTGCATTTTCGGTAATAATAATGGCGTTGTTTCCACCAAGTTCAAGCAGAGATTTTCCAAGTCTTTTGGCTACAGCCTCCCCTACTTTGCGGCCCATGCCCGTAGATCCTGTTGCAGAGATTAGTGGCATTCTGCCATCATTACTCATCCACTCTCCTACTTCGCGACCACCGTTTACCAAACCACAAATACCTTCAGGTAGGTCATTTTCCTTTAGTACTTCTGCAAATATGTTTTGGCAGGCAACACCACATAATGGTGCTTTCTCGGATGGCTTCCATACGCATACATCACCACACACCCAGGCTAGGGCAGTATTCCAGGCCCAAACAGCTACCGGAAAGTTGAAAGCGGAGATAATACCAACTGTACCCATGGGATGCCATTGCTCATACATACGGTGCCCGGGGCGCTCACTATGCATGGTAAGGCCATACAACTGTCGACTTAAGCCCACTGCAAAATCGCAGATATCAATCATCTCCTGCACTTCTCCCCATCCTTCTTGTAGAGATTTACCCATTTCATATGAAACAAGTTTTCCAAGCGCATCTTTTTTTACTCTGAGTTTAAGTCCAAACTGGCGTACAATTTCGCCACGTAAAGGTGCAGGTGTCATTCTCCAGGTTTTAAAAGCCTCCTGAGATTTTACAACCACTTGCTCATATTCCTCTTTAGTAGTGGTGGTAACTTTGCCTATCAACTTACCATCTACTGGTGAGTAAGACTCTATTACCTCACCCTTACCAAAGTGATTTTGGCCGGTTGATGTACCTGCATTAACTGCTTTTACGCCTAATTCTTTAAGGATATCTTCTACGCTGAACTTGCTCATTTATCAAAATTTTGGGCGAAGGTAACGGGAATGAGTTGAAAGTTAAAGGTTATAAAGTTGAAAGTACCCAGTTTATCACTAACACCTTTATGTTAAGTCATCATTACCTAGAAAACAAAAGGAAAATATGGGCTCTACTTATTATGTTAAATCCCAAACCACTCGCGTACCAGCCATACCAGCGCGAATAAAACGGCTACTGTAACAATAATGGAAATTAATGCGGCTTTTAACCGATTGATGTTTTCCTCGCGTACGCGCCTCTGCACTTTCTGGCGGAATTTATGCCAGTCATTTTCGGAAAGACGATGATCATCTATAGTGGTGAGATAACCTTTGCTGAAGTGCATTTCCAACTGCTCTCCGTATAAACTCTTGAGATAGGCAAAATAGCCTTTTGGGCGTTGTCCGTAAGTGGCTCTTAAAAATCCGTATCCCATATTCATACGTTCAGGTTTTTAGTGGTTGACTCTTTTCAGTATTCAGCTGAATGGTATTCAAAAATGTGTGTTTTGACCTGTTTTACTTATATCAAATTATTATTCGTTTTTATGCACGCATACAACGTGCATATCAGGTTCAAAATACACTTACTTCACATTAACGGTTTTTCCCTTAGGATAGCGTATGGAATAAATTAAGTTGATCTTTTTCTCTTCCTTCGACTGTAGGATAAATTCCCATGTTAAAATGCCGGACTTGTCATCTACCTTCCCTTCCGTATTCTCAATGCGGGTAACGGTTATATCATCATTTCCAGAAACCGGGAACTGATCCTTAATTTCAAGCTTTAAGGCTGCCGCCTTATTATTTCTAACTTTTATTTCATAGTGAAATCGCTCCTCTTTCTTACCGCTTAATAATCGAGAACCTTCTTTTTGTTTGATACTATTTCTTTGTACCACAATATTCTCATCTTTTCCAAGCGATACTTGTAGGGTATCCCCCGCTTCCTCTACATTCAAATAGGTTTCCCCCAGATAGGTTCCCTCCAGGTAAATTCCCGCACCACCATTCATAAGGTTTAGCCCTTCCCAATCGGTAAGGCTAGCTGTTAAAAATGCATGCTCATTTAGTTTTGGTACAGCTTTATATAGATAATCCACCTCCTTTTCAAACTTGGCAATCGCCACTTTGTACTCTTCCCCATCAGAGGGAACATCATACGGCATATCTACTTCAAACTTCAGGTTTACAGGGTTTTGAGATATTTTGAATTGTTGGGGAGCGCTAACCCCTACATTGTCAAACCGCTGATTGGTATAGCTTGACCCACTATATGACGCTCCAGAAGCAGTATATGAGACACCGCCAATTCCACGTACAGCTAATTCCTTAATATCTTCCGCAACGAAGGTTCTAGAAGATTTGCTCCTATCTATCATTGGGGCGTCATACATCACAACCACCTCACTTAACTCATTGGCCGCCTCCTGCAACTTTACCGTGTAAAACTTACTAGGTTCAACGGGAGACAGTCTGTATGTGGAGTATCCGATTACGCTTATTTCAAGCATCGTTGCGGGGCTATTGATATCCAGTTTAAACCTACCGTCAATGTCAGAAGCGGCTCCACCTACAAGACCTCCGTCTTTATCTTTCGCCACCACGTTGGCAAATGGAATGGCTTCACCCGTTTTGGCGTCTATCACCACACCGTTAAAAGTTCCAACTGCTCCCGGGGTTTGTGGATTTACTTTTGGCTTTTGATTCTGGTAATAACCTGCTGAAATAAAGTTGAGGAACCACGGGTCTAGTTGTGGTAAACGGCCCTCTTCATAAGGGTTTCCCGTGCTCAACATCAAGTTTACATTTTTCCATTCCTCACC
Source organism: uncultured Owenweeksia sp. (assembly GCA_963975525.1). GTDB lineage: Bacteria > Bacteroidota > Bacteroidia > Flavobacteriales > Schleiferiaceae > Owenweeksia. The sequence goes on from CAXBJE010000259.1 coordinate 4,493, forward strand.
TGTATTTTGGTGAACTTTAGCCTTGTATTCTATCTTCAATGGCTTGGAAACATTCTCCACACGCAAGTCATAGTAAGGCTCCCAGCCCGCATCTGCCACCACATAAGAAATCTCAGCATCCACAGTTTTTGCCGCTTCCGACTTTAGTTTGACCAGCACTACGCCATTGGGTTTAGCATCCTCAATCCGCATTGCCTGAAGCTGATTGACCACCTTTTGGCGTTGCTCATTCAGGTCGTCTATTTCAGTTCTGATTTTTTGCTTCCGCTGCTTTATCTCCGTAAGGCGATTGCGCACCAAATCAACACCTTGTTGAAGCTGGGTAACGGTCATCCCCTCCCACACATCAAAATCGGTATTGGCCATCAGTACCTGTTCTTCATTTACGCTTATCGCGAGAAGGTCCCTTTTGCCACTCACCAAATTTCCTAAATCCTTTAACTGCCTGTTAAGATCGGCTGCCTTGTCAATTCGGGCCTGTGTGCTTTCATCATAACGCACATCGTACTTAATAGACAAAATAGTGATGTCTCCACCTGCATTAAACTGAATCGATTTTTCATCCAATGAAGGTGAAAGCTTTTCAAACGCCAGCTCATTAATTCCTTTAGTCAGGTTGACCTTTGCCGCACGGCTTACCTCCGCGCCCACGGTAAATATGGTTACATCCTTTATTTCCGATTTTACCTTGGTTTCTGTTTGGCTTAAAGCCAGAAATGGCAATAAGAGGGTGAATGCGAGATATCTCATAGCGATGT
>CAXBJE010000260.1:0-5249 GCA_963975525.1 uncultured Owenweeksia sp.
TCGGGCTGCTTGTTGCATTCTACTTTTAAATGGCCGACTTTCGGGAAAGCTTACAAATACACCCGATCTATTCATCGGTAACCACAAAACACTGGGCCATGGGCTTTTGCCCTGCCATTTCTATGGTAATGAGATAAACCCCCGGGGTGTAGGAGCTCACATCAAATAGCGTAGTTTCAGAACTTATTTTAGGTATGGATTTCTTTAAAACGGTTTGTCCAAGCTTATTTGTAATGTGAACAGTAGCTTCTCTACCAATATGGTCTTTTAGGTCCAACTGTAATTCTCGGCTTGTGGGATTAGGGAAAATGGCAAAGCAATTTGGACTCAACTCCGCAATAGCCTCCATTTCTTCCTGTCGTTTTGCAAATTCTGCTTCCGTTTCTTCTGCCGTCTTTTTTGAGGGAGTAACATCTCCGCTAATCTTAAGCACTGAAGTTGAAGGGCTCGTATTTGCCGTGATAGTTACCTGTTTTACATTTCTACCGGGTTTGCCTGCAGAATTAAACTCAACATTAATCTCACTACTCTCACCTGGCATAATAGGTACTTTAGGGTAAAATGGAACCGTGCAGCCACAGCTGCCTTGCGCATTGGTGATGATTAAAGGTTTGTCTCCGGTATTGGTAAACTTAAAAACGTGCTTCACTATTTCACCTTCTTCAACCTCTCCAAACTCAAAACTTTCAGATTCAAATTCAATGGTGGTTGGCATATTTGTTTCATTGGTTCCCGGTTCACTACTCTGCGCAAAGCATGGCTTTGCGGCTAACATGGCCAATAAGGTTGCGGAAAAAAGTAATGCCTTCATCGTTTTGAGTTTTTAGGGGTTAATTATGGTTTCTCAGAAAATTCAACGGAATATCAGATTCTAAATTTTGGAGACTCTAAAATAAAATAGGTTGCCTGTCTTTTCTGATTATAACACAATCTTCCGGTCCATTAAAACCTTATCAAATGCAATCAGTTTGCTATGGATGGTTTTGCCTGCATAGGGCATAGCGTCAAATGTATAGGTTACTTCCTGTCGGCCAGATGGAGCCGTTTGGTTGTAAATCTCTTGCAGTACAATTCCGTTATCGTCAAAAATGGCAATCTGTATTGGAACATCTTTGGGGAATTTAAACTCAAACTTTCCCCTCAATTCAGATTTGTAAACGGGCGAATCTACCTCTTGCTTTACCCTTGCATAGTGCTGATCTGTCAGTGTGGGTTGATTAGTAATACTGGCGGTTAAATCAATCAGTTCGCGGTGGCCCGAGTTGCTAATACCAATAATATTATCCAATTTTTCTCCATCCGAAACCACCCACATGGCACGCTGGCCCTCATAGTTTTGGATATCCTTTTCATCTAAATATACCGCCAGCTTCCTCAATTCAGGTTTGGAAAAACCCACAAGTTTATAACCATCTTCAGCACCCGGAGAACTGTTGAAATGCTGAATACACATACCACTCAGATTAATCTCCAACTCCTCTCTCGGCTTTAGCACTATCAATTCTTCTTGTGTAATAATTATATCCTGCACTGCCGTGTCATCACTCCTAAAATGATAACCAGCAGGAACCACAATTGAAATCTCTTTGTTTTTAAGATTTTGAATATATGCTGTCAAAGGCTTTAGATAATGCGTGCTGCCCGTGGCACCTGTAAATCTGACTGAAACCTGCTGCTGTTCTATGGCATCCAACAACTGAGTATTATTGGAAGAGGTTTGAAGTGCAGCGGTAGTAACAATGCTTGTAAAAAGAAAAATTATAAGATTCATAAAACTGGTATTTAGGTTAATAGGTCGTCACCAGGGCGAAATTGCTTTCAAACAAACGAATCCTATTAATCATTTAGTATTGCCTTTAGCTCGCTCAAAATCATACTTAACTCAAAAAATAATCGTACTGGATGATATCGAGTAATGGATGAACCATTCACAAACCTTCCCACTTCAGTTTCAAAAGATTCCTCAGATACTTCTTTGAAGACCTTTGGCTAACAATATCTTTGTGATAATTAAAAGGAAAAACTATGTTCGGAGATATGATGGGCAAATTACAGGAAGCCCAAAAGCAAGCTGAAGAAACCAAGCAACGATTGAATACCGTTTACCTTGCAGAAGAATCCGCAGGCGGAAAGATTAAGATCACCATTTCTGGAAACCGGGAAATAAAGGACATCCACATTGATGAAAGTTTGATGAACGATGCCGAGGAGCTAAGCGACCATCTGGTGAATACACTTAATAAGGCCATTAAAAAAGCCAGTGAGATGAACGAGCGCGAAATGCAGGCTGCAGCCTCAGGTATGCTCAATATGCCTGGCATGGATAAGCTTTTTGGTAAGTAGAATATGTACTAGCGAAACGAACCTTGTCAGGCTTAGCGGAGTCGAAGCCAAATCCTAAAACTGTATTTATTGGACTCAATCAATCCCAATTTCAAAAAAATTAAATCACGCCAACTTCCCTCGGCTGCTGAATTGTTGGGTAAATTAAAGCAGGGAGATAGAGCGGCATTGAGCCAATCTCTCACTTTGGTGGAGAGTAAAAATGCAAAGCACCGTAAGGTGGCGGAAGAGCTTATCCATCAGGCTTTACCCCTTTCGGGTAAATCTATCCGCATTGGCATTACAGGTGTACCAGGAGTTGGTAAAAGCACATTTATTGAAGCCTTTGGGCAACACCTTACTTCCATTGGAAAAAAAGTGGCAGTACTGGCCATTGATCCCAGCAGCACTAAAAATCGCGGAAGCATTTTAGGTGACAAAACCCGAATGAATGAGCTTTCCTTAAATCAAAATGCCTTCATTCGTCCTTCACCTTCTGCAGGTTCTTTAGGCGGTGTGGCGCGTAAAACGCGAGAATCAATATTGTTGTGTGAAGCAGCAGGCTATGATGTAATTATTATAGAAACCGTTGGTGTTGGTCAGTCTGAAACGGCTGTAAAAAGCATGGTAGACTTTTTTATGCTACTAATGCTGGCAGGCGCTGGTGATGAACTACAGGGCATAAAACGCGGCATTATGGAAATGGCCGATTTGCTTGTTATTAATAAAGCGGATGGTGATAACCTGGCCAATGCCAAAAGGGCCAGCAGAGAGTATAAACGCGCACTTCATTTATTTCCACCCAACCCCAATGAGTGGATTCCAAGAGTAAACACGGCTTCTGCCCTGGAGCAAAATGGAATGGAGGATATTTGGGCGGTAATTGGTGAATTTGAAAATCATCAAAAAACCAAAGGCTATTTTGAGGATACCCGAAAAGAGCAGGCGCTAAAATGGTTTGAAGAATCCATTAGTGAATTATTGATGGAATCATTCCGCGAAAGCGAAACCGTGAAAACCAAGCTGGAGGAAATGAAAATTTCAGTAATGAATCAGCATCTAGAACCTTACGCTGCCGCCAGAAGCTTGATTGAATCTTTTATTAACCGGGACTAAAAATCTCTTCTCACCTCGCCTTTCATATAGCGCAGCGCACGCTTGGTTGGAAATGGTTCCATTTCCATTGTCTTACTTAAAATAACCTTTCTCAACTTCATGCCATCATCATCAGGCTTCATTTCGCGGGCAATATTATTAATAATACCTACGGTGGCAGATTTGGCATCTACCAATAGTTTCCAGGCTTCATCGCTCACATATATCTGTTGAGATAAGTTGTGCTCAAACTCCGTCCTAATAGTATCAGTAAGCAGGTTTTGATACTGCTGAGCATTTAATCCCTGAGAGTGTAAACGAACCAACAGTCTTTCCGGAGTTATCCTTTCAAGAAATAGAGATAATCTCTCGTAAGCTTGCAACCTAACGGGCAAAGCACTCTTTTGGGTTTCCTTTTTCAGGAAGTAAGATCTGCGCTTTTCCTCATTTTCCATGAAGTTGGTCAACATCATGTAACAAAGGATGAGCAGAAAGATTGAAGGAAGAGCGTATTTAAGAATATCGAATATTACGTCCATATGTTCTGTTAGGGAGTTATAAGGGCTGCCAAATATCGTAAAATTTGAAAAGGCAGGAATTGAAATTTGTAGATTTGCCGCCTAATTTACGCGCTGCCAATGAATCTTCTGTCTGACCGCATTCAAAACCTCTCTGAATCACAAACTATTGCCATGAGCAAAAAAAGCCGCGAACTACAGGAACGCGGTATTGATGTAATTAGTCTATCACTCGGAGAACCAGACTTTAACACACCTGATTTTATTAAGGATGCTGCCAAGCAAGGCATTGATGGCAACTACACCTACTACCCTCCTATTTCTGGATATAAGGATGTACGTGAGGCCATCAGTAAAAAATTTAAGCGCGATAATAATCTTGATTACTCGGCTGACCAGATTGTAATTTCAACGGGAGCAAAACAGTCTATTGCCAATGTAGTGCTATGTACTATAAACCCGGGAGATGAAGTTTTGATGCCAGCTCCTTACTGGGTTTCGTACTACGAAATAGTAAAACTTGCAGGTGGTGTTCCGGTAATAATCCCCACCAAAATTGAAAATGACTTTAAGATTACCGGTGAAGAGCTGGAATCCTATATAACCGCTAAAACCAAAATGTTGGTTTATAGCTCACCTTGCAACCCTTCCGGTAGTGTTTATACAGAAGGTGAACTGCGTGATTTGGCCAATGTGCTGAAGCTTCACAAAAACATTTTGGTGATTAGTGATGAAATTTACGAGCTCATCAATTTTGAAGGTAAAACCTTTAGCCTGGCTGCATTTGATGATATTTATGATCAGGTGGTAACCGTAAATGGTGTTTCCAAGGGCTTTGCTATGACGGGTTGGAGATGTGGCTATATTGGCGCACCTCTTTGGTTAGCCAAGGCGTGCGATAAAATGCAGGGGCAGTTTACCTCGGCCACATCAAGCATTACACAACGTGCCGTAAAAGCAGCTGTGGAAGCTGATCCATCAGTAACAAACGAGATGAAGAGTGCCTTTAAAAGAAGGCGCGATTTGGTGCTGAAACACCTTAATGATGTACCGGGATTTGAAACCAATCTCCCAAAAGGAGCTTTTTACATTTTCCCAAATATTAGCTCATTGTTTGGTAAACAATATGGTGAGCACATTATTAATACCAGTCAGGATCTTTGCGTATTTCTATTGGAGGAAGGCCGTGTTGGTTTAGTACCCGGTGATGCTTTTGGAAGCCCGGATTGCATACGCATTTCCTATGCAGCTTCTGAAGAAGTGCTGGAAGAGGCAATGAAAAGAATTAAAGAAGCCATTGTAAAACTGAAGTAA
>CAXBJE010000261.1:0-5245 GCA_963975525.1 uncultured Owenweeksia sp.
CTTATGGTTAAAAAACTTTTGAGCAAGATAGCCCCCGCCCAAAACCATCAAAAACCAGTTTACACCAATAATCAATGGTACATCAAACAAACGTGGCCCCAGGCTATAACCATAATGATAATCTCCAAAAGGAAAACCTGTTTTTATGCCCAGCACTTCCACCAGGTAACCCAGTGTCCACGAAAACAAAAACAACGAAAAATAAGCTTTTGAATCACCCTCATGGCAAATGGTTACTAAAAGCAAACTCAATAATAGGTTCATTAAGGTAAGGTTTGCAAATACCTCCGTATTAATAAATGCAATACCCACAAAACCAATACAATGAAACAAAATGAGAATGTAGAGTGCGTATTTTTTGAGGAAGGACAAACGTAGATTCTTTTAGAGTTGCGGCAAAAATAAGCTTTGCCTTATTACAAGCCATCACCTGCAGGCGGCAACATTTTACAAGTGACAGGGCAATATTTTTAGGTAAACCAAAAGTCTATACAATAGTTTAATAAAAGGATGACTTTGCTAATTCCAGTTGACTAACCACCTCTAAGTACGCGACTTCAGTTACATCTTCAAACAATTTTACTTCACAATTGTATTTATCAGAAACAAACAGTAATCCTCAATAAGGCTTACATCCAAAAGGAATACTTTAAACATTACCCAACGGGAAGGAGAACATCAGCCTGTTAAAATATTGGATAGCAAAAAGTTGAGGATGTCGCACAAAATGCCGAAATTGGGTAAAGGCATTATTTAAACTTTTAAATAAACTACAACATGAATACTTTCAGCAAACTATGGAAAACCATCCCAATGAAAAACGGACTAATCATGTTTGTTTCTCTATTAGCTTTTTTCCTTTTAATGAACGCTTTGGGTTTGGCAGGCACGCACTGGCTTAGGGCATTGAATGTGATTTTTGTATTTGTTCTTATCCGCAATGCTATAAGGACTTATATGAACCATTCGGGAAACAATCATTATGATGACTTTGCCGATTTCTTTTGGATTGGGATAAGAACCAGCCTTTTAGGCATCGGGCTTTTTGCAGCATTTATTGCCATATATCTAGATAAACTGGACCCACAGTTTATGGCGGATTTAGCCGTAAATGAAAGGTTTGGAGGAGAAATAACCCCCGTTTCGGCCGGTGTAATAATTTTTATTGAAGGAATGGCTTCGGCTCTCATTTGCACTTTTGCCTACATACAATTGGTAAAGTCCAAAACCAGCGAGCAGCCCAATAAGCAAAGTGAGAGTTTGCGGAAAGATATTGGGAAAGTCTAAGGGATTCCGATGTATTTATGCATCTGGAGACTTATCTGCCACTGTGGGTTGTTCATCACATAATCAGAAATCAGTGGCATCATCTCCTCTCTTCTACTCCATTCGGGTTGTAAAAACAGTTTGCAGTCTCCCTTCACTTTGGCTGCATGTTGCTCCGCCCACTTAAAGTCATTCTTATTAAATATTATCACTTTTAGCTCGTGAGCTACCTCATAAGCCTCCTCTACAGGGGGCTTTGTTTTTTTAGGAGACAAGCAAAACCAATCCCAGTGACCTGTAACGGGGTAAGCCCCTGAAGTTTCAATATGTATGGTGAGTCCCTTTTCCTTTAAAGATGTAGTAAGGGGTTCCATGTTCCAGGTAAGCGGCTCACCTCCCGTAATAACAATGGTTTTGGAATATTGTGCCGCCTTTTCAGCCACTTGTTCAATAGATGTAGCAGGGTGAAGTTTTGGGTTCCAACTCTCTTTAACATCACACCAGTGGCAGCCAACATCGCAACCGCCCACCCTAATAAAGTAGGCCGCTTTACCGCTGTGATAGCCCTCACCCTGTATGGTGTAAAATTCCTCCATTAAGGGGAGGTACAATCCCTTTTCTACTTTTTCATCAACTGTCATGGCTGGCAAAGGTATGGCATACAACACATCCTGAAATGACTATGCCTATTGATTTTTCTCTGCCGAATTATCAAAACTCGGAACGGCCCAATGGTAGGTAACGGCCAGTATTCTCAAAACAATAATTATAGAAATGCAAAGAATAAAATTGAGATTTCGATCGATAGCGAAATAATCCAGGCCTACATATAAAAACCCGCCAATCAGGCAGGCGCTGGCATACATTCCACGTTGCATTATTATCGGGGTTTCATTGGTTAGAGTGTCTCTGATGACTCCACCCATCACCGCGGTGAGCATTCCCATTACTGCGGCAATTTCACCCCTTACTTCGGCCTCAAGGGCCACTTCGGTGCCAACAATTGCAAAAAGTGAAATACCTAATGTATCAAACAAAAAGAGAGTTTTACGGAGTTTACCCAGGGTGGTGGAAAAAAAGTAAGTGAAAACCACACCCACCAGTACTACGTATAAAATGTTAATGTCAGAGATCCAAACCAGAGGGTATCTATCGAGCAAAATGTCTCTTAACGTTCCACCACCAATGGCAGTAATAAAGCCCGTAAACCCTGCACTGAGCCAGTCTTTATCCATTCCCTTAATGGCCAAAGCCCCAGAAATGGCAAATACAAAAGTTCCCAGTAGCTCAAGAAAATATTGAAAATTCATATAACCGAATCAAGGCTCAAACATAGGTACTATAATATCACATACCCAAAATGTAAGAACCCCCGAAAATTAATCCGAGGGTTCCACTCAAAAGCTGTGCTATAAGCACTTCTCTACTCTGCATCTAATTTAAGGAAAAAACGTGAGTTCACCATTGTCTTTTTCAGATAGTTAGCTAAATACGTTGCGAATTTTGTTTTATCCCAATCTTAGTATTAAAAAATGATAACATATTAAGATCAAAAAAATCTTAGTTTTTCTCTTTTTCTACCAATTTCTTTAATAACTCAATCTCTTGTTTTAGCAATCCTATTTCTTCCTGCTGTTCCTGCGTTGCTTTTATTAACACCGGAATTAGGTCTGAATAATAAACTCCCAAACGATTGAGCTCTTCCCTAATCAGAGTTTCATCTTCCTCACTAGGTTGGAAATCAAATGTTTTTACAACTTCCGGAATTTCCAGTAAAAGATCCTGAGCTATGAGCCCAAGCTTATCCCCTGCCTCTGGTCTATCTTTCCATTGAAACACCACTGGCTTTAAGGCCATAACATTGCGTAGTCCATAAGGTAGGTCTCTAATATTAGTCTTATCCCTTCGGTCAGAGGTGTTTACAGTTCCGCTAGTTGCGTACACATCATCATAACGTAATGAACTTGTTCCTATATCATAAATATTATCGGCACTGGGCCTTAGGTCTCCCCGTACTGCTATTTCACTTGTGCCCCCGTCTTCAAAATACTCCACGGTTTGAAGTCTAACTCTTCCATTTACATGTAATGCATCAAGTGGCACTGTAGTTCCAATGCCTACATTTCCATTCTTTCTTACAGTAACCGCATTTGCTCTGGTTGACGGTCCTGTTCCAATTCCAATTTCAAAAATGGGGTCACTGGTCAGCCAACTCGTGGAGCTTCCTCCACCCACATTATATCTACCCACAGCCATGGAAGCATAAGACTGAGCGCGAACCGCATTACCAATTGCCACAGCATATATAGCCTGGGCTTCAGCAAAATAACCTGCGGCAAACGAATAATTAGCCTCTGCATCCGTACTATAACCTAAAGCTGTAGACCCCAATGCATCAGCATCAGTGTTAAAACCCATTGCCGTAGAATATTGGCCATCCGCATTAGAAAAGAAACCTGAGGCAAAGGCATAACTGTTACTGGCTTCTGTATCTCTTCCCATGGCAGTGGCCCCAAATCCCTGAGCCCTTGTGTTTAAACCTGAGGCAAAAGAGTACAACCCCATACTATCAGGATGCCAATAATTAGCGGCCGCACCTGTGGCAATACTTCCTACCCTAAAGGCGTGCAGCCTGGGCAACCACAGCAGCTTATCACCTGGGCCAATAGTATCTGTCCCAAATAATACAGCTCCATCATTTTTTACATGCAGTGCAGTTTTAGGCGATATGCCAACTCCCAAACCCAGTCTGCCATCACCTGTAAGAGACATTAAATCTCCACTGGTGCCATTCCAAAAATTGAGTCGGTCATTCTTATTATTTGAGGCTACGTAAGCTGCAATCGTCCAATAATTAGAACCATTGTTGTTATCAAAGTTTATTCTGGCGTAGTCATTTCCATTTTCATGGAGATGAATATGAGGGTCTGACAAAGAACTGTTTTGTGAAACCTCCAGTTTGGCAGATGGCGAACTTGTTCCAATACCCACATCTCCAGCATTGTAATAGGCATCTGAGCCAGACAAATTCCAAACGCTACTCCCAGCATTATCAGTAGCAGGCGCCCAGTTTACTCCATTCCATTTAAGTACCTCTCCGTTTGTGGCACTCATTTGATCAATTTTGGTAGAGGTTACCGCACTATTAGCGATTTGGGCCGAATTAACAGCATTATTGGCAATCTTGGCATTTGTAACTGCTGAATTTTGTATTTCGCTGGTAGAAATATCAATACCTAAATCTGCGGAAATAACATTTGACCCATTAATTGAAATTCCTGTACCCGCAGTGTAGACTGTGCTTGCCGGCCCTGTATTGTCAGCGGCAGGAGCCCAAGCCGAGCCATTCCATTTAAGTACCTCCCCGCTGGCCGCACTCATCTGATCCAACTTTGGGGCAGTTACTGATCCATTTGCCAATTTACCAGTGGTAACTGCATTATTGGAAATCTGATTGGTACCAACAGCACTATTTGCAATTTTAGCGTTGGTTACCGCATTACTTTGAATTTCACTGGTAGAGATATCCGTTCCCAAATCAGCTGAAATAACGTTTCCACCGGAGATGCTAATTCCCATTCCACCAGTGTAACCAACTGGCACACCAATACTATCCATGGCCGGAACCCATGAACTACCATTCCATTTTAATACCTCTCCATTTCCTGGGTTTCCTTGAACATTAATCAAGTCGTTGAGTGACATATCAGAGGCCTTTTTACTACTTAAGGCATAGGGGACGCTAAGCAATTGAGTTGTTCCCATAGATGAATACGTGCTTCCACCGGCTGGGTCCAGTTCCACTTCAATAAAATAGAGATCACTCTCCCAATCAATTCCAAAAATACTTCCGCTTATTACCGTACCTCCTCCAAGCTCCAGATTTACCAGTCCAAAATCATTAGTAGTGGCGTTATGGGATTCTGAGTAATCAACAGTTCCTGTAGAAGAACCTCGGTGTATATTTATTCTGAAACCC
>CAXBJE010000262.1:0-5233 GCA_963975525.1 uncultured Owenweeksia sp.
AAATTACAGATAATGATGGCCAAACAAATATTGGCAATACTCCAAGGAGGCAACCAGCTCTTACTTACAATTTGTTGCCCTCTTATAATTTTGAAGGAGGACATAGATTAGGCCTTAGTGTTATTGGACAAACCAAGGCTTTTGCGCAAGATGACAATATGTTGATAATGCCAGGTTATACCATATTGAATGCTTTTGCAGCAGTGCGAATCAAGAAAGGTCTGCAGCTTACCATAAGCGTTAATAACCTTACAAATACTATCGGCATCACTGAGTCTGAAGAAGGTTCAATTACCGAAGGACAAGTAAACTATGTGCGAGCCAGGTCTATTTCTGGCAGATCCATTGTAGCTGGTGTAACATTAAACTTTTGATTGTTAAACGAGAGGTGGAGAGGTGGCTCATCTAAATTGGGCTGCCTCTTTTTTTTGTGATGAGTATGAAAAACAAGGTTCAACTTATTTGCTATACGGATAGATTTGGTGGGGGCAATATTGCCCAGCTCCACCAGTTTCTAATCACCAAAATGCAGTCGCTGTTCGAAGGTGGTGTTCATCTTTTGCCATTTTTTGCACCTATAGACGGAGCAGATGCAGGCTATGATCCTACCAATCACAAAAAGGTAGATGAAAGGTTGGGCAACTGGGATGATATTACCTCTATGGCCCAAGACTTTGATTTGCTGGTGGACTTGATTGTAAATCATGTTTCGGACAAGTCGGAAGAGTTTCAGGACGTGGCAAAACATGGCTCGGCCTCGGAATATTTTGATTTGTTTTTAACCAAGGACAAAGTTTTTAAAAATGGTGCCACCGAAGAAGGTATTAGTGAAATATATCGCCCCAGGCCACACAGGCCCTTTTCTGTACGTAAGCTCAAAAACGGTGAGATACATGAGTTCTGGACCACCTTTAGTCGCTATCAGCTTGATATTGACGTAAAGTCTGAACAAGGAAAAAATTACCTCCATAACATCTTTGAAATTTTCGCAAAATCTGGAGTAAAAACTGTGCGGTTGGATGCCGTGGGCTATGCCATTAAACAAGAGAATACATCTTGCTTTATGCTTCCTGAGACTTTGGATTTTATTAAGGAGCTTACCGATATTGCCCATAATTATGGTATGGAAACTTTGGGTGAAATTCATTCGCACTATGAAACGCAAATTGACATTTCCAACAGAGTGGATTATGTGTATGATTTTGCTCTACCTCCACTTATCCTATATACTCTATTTAGCAAAAGCTCTACCCGGCTAAAGCAGTGGTGGGCTATCAGTCCGCGTAATTGTATTACCGTGCTTGACACACATGATGGAATTGGTGTGGTTGACGTAGCATCATATGAAGATAAGCCTGGTATTTTGTCTGATCAGGAGGTACATGACCTTGTTGAGCAAATTCATCAAAACTCAAATAACACCAGTAAAAAGGCTACGGGCACAGCGGCATCAAACCTTGATTTATACCAGGTAAATTGCACGTTTTATGAAGCTCTTGGTAAGAATGATGACATGTATCTAATGGCCCGTGCTATCCAGTTTTTTGCACCTGGAATACCACAGGTATATTACGCAGGCCTACTGGCTGCTGAAAATGACATGGAGCTGTTAGAGTCTACCAAAGTAGGCAGAGATATCAACCGGCCTTATTATAGATTTGATGAAATTGAAAAGGCACTTGAAAAAAAGGTGGTGAAAGACCTTATGAAAATGATTGAGTTTAGAAACACACATCCTTCATTTCAGGGGCACTTCCGCATAGCTGACTGTGGAGATGGTCATTTGCACCTGCGTTGGGAAAAGGCCGAGCATTGGGCCGAACTGGACATGGATCTTTCTGCCATGGAAATGAACATTAAGTATAGCGATCAGGAAAACCACTATAGGGTACTTTAACCAAACTATTTGCTGCCATGGGACTAAAAAAGAGGATGAGTTTTGCGAGCATACTGAGCATGAATTTTGGGTTTTTCGGAATTCAGTTCAGTTTTGGCCTTCAGCAGAGCAACATGAGCGCTATATATTCTTACTTAGGTGCTGACCCCGAAGAACTGGCTGTGCTTTGGTTAGCTGGCCCCATTACGGGCTTGGTGGTACAGCCCATTATTGGCGCTATGAGTGATAATACCTGGTCACCAAGATTTGGTAGGAGAAAGCCGTATTTTTTGGTGGGAGCCATATTGGCCAGTGTGGCATTGGTTTTTATGCCTTATTCCCAAACAATTTGGATGGCGGCCAGCTTGCTGTGGATTTTAGATGCGGCCAATAATATTGCCATGGAACCTTACCGGGCGTTTATCACGGATATGCTGCCCAAAGAGCAACATTCGCTGGGGTTTCTAATGCAAAGCTTTTTTACAGGACTTGGTACCACCCTTGCCAACTTTTCACCGGCAATTATTGTTTCTCTTGGTCTCCTTACTCTTACGGATAAAATGCCTAATGGAATACCCACTTTTACTTATTGGGCCTTTGGTATTGGAGCTTTTGCATCAATTGTCACTGTACTTTTTTCTGTGCTTACTACTAAGCCGTACCCACCATCACCAGAGGAATTAGAGCGCATAAGGGAAGAAAATGCCAAGGGCAATGTAATTATACGGACCCTGGTTGAAATCAAAGATGCCGTTAAGGAAATGCCCCTTACTATGAAGCAACTGATTCCAGTCCAATTTTTAACCTGGTTCGGGATGTTTTGCTATTGGCAATATATCACGCTGGCGCTCTCATCCTCCCTTTTTGATACCCTGGATTCCCGCTCTAGCTTTTTTGCGGAAGCACAAATACTAACTGGAAATATTAATGGGCTGTACAATATTGTCTGTTTTTCGGTGGCCTTTTTATTGGTGCCCATTGCTAAAAAACTTGGTGCCAAGCAAGTACATTTTATAGCGTTGATCCTGGGCGGTGCAGGAATGTTGCTACTACCTTACCTGAGTCACACCGACATAATGTTTTCAATAGGAAACCCTTTTGGTGAGGGTCAAATAAACATTTCTCAAATTTACCTCATCTCCTTTGGGCTTGGTATAGCATGGGCCTCTATGTTGGCCATTCCCTATAAGTTGCTGGCTTCCTCGTTACCCCGAAACAAGACGGGTGTTTATATGGGAATTTTCAACATGTTTATTGTTATACCCATGATTATTCAAATTTTCTCTGTTCAATATTTCCTTTATGATTTTCTGGGTAACAGCCCTATAAACATAGTTCTATTGGGTGGAGCTTGCCTGGTAGGCGGTGGAATTTCTGCTCTATTTATAAGGGAGGGTAAAAAAGCAAAAGTATTAGTGGAATGAGGGTGTTGGCGTTTGGAGAAGTTTTATGGGATGTAATAAATGGTCAATACCATATTGGAGGGGCTCCGTTAAACTTTGCTGCACATTGTGTACAATGTAAAATACCAGCGGCTCTGGTTTCGGCATATGGAAATGATGAATTAGGACGTCTGACGTTAGAAAAAGTGAAGTCACTAAAGGTGGATACATCATTTTTACAAAAGGCAAACAGGCCCACCGGTACGGTCCCGGTAAGGTTAATTTCTGGTCAGCCCCAATATGAAATTGTAGAGAATGTAGCCTTTGATTTTATTGACTACCAAAAAATTGATCCTGAGGCCTTACAAGAGTTTGATTACTTCTATTTTGGCACGTTGGTGCAGCGGAATGAGGCTAGTCGAACAAGCCTTCGTAAGATACTCGAAATTTGCTCGTTTAGGCAGGTTTTCCTTGACGTGAATATTCGACAGAATTTTTATGACAAGCCAACGCTTGAATACTCTTTAAAACAAAGCACAATTTTAAAACTAAATGATGAAGAGGTCGGAATACTTGCTAACGTCTTATTTTTCCAATCTATGGGTTTTAATGAGTTCACTGAAAAGGTTATGCAAGCCTATCCTAATGTGGAAGTAGTTATAATCACTAAAGGAAAGGATGGTTGCCTTGTGAGAAGTGTCAGTGAAATTATTGATGTGCCAGCTCCCATTATTAGGGTGAAGGATACTGTAGGTGCAGGAGATGCCTTTTCCGCTGCTTTTTGTGCAACTTATTTTGCTTCCAACGACTTACACGCAGCTGTAAAGAATGCCCTAAGGGTGGGAGGTTTTGTGGCGTCTAAGTCAGGTGCTATTCCTTTTTATGACAATGGAATCTGGTCGTAGCCTTCAAGTTATTCCTATTGATTGCAACAACCTACTTTCAACTCAGGTTTTAATACTGTTAGATACCCTGCGTTTCAGAGTAGTAGACAGTTTGAAATGGGATCCTCAATATTTCTTCTTTAAGTATTCCTTGGTGGTGTAAATTTTATTGATAATTACATTGGAATATTGAGAAATCACAAACTCGCTTAAACCTATATGATGATCACTCTCACCACCCCAATCATAGGTGTAGCCCAGTTGTGTCCAGGGGTATTTATCAAACAATGAACAGCTGTAGTAGCTGTTTATCCTGTATTCGTTAATCCAGGTTTCATAGTCTGGGTTGGTGTATTCTGAAAAACACAAATCACACTTGCTATCTCCAATTTCACTATCAGGGCAGGGCCTGAATAGATCTCTGGGTTGAACCCAAAATTCAATAAAGTACTTATAGCCCGAGTTTGGCGGAAGTCCGAGTAACTGCTCAAGCCTTAAATCCACATCTGTAATTCCCTTGTGATTCATTCTCTGTAAAAGCTGGGGAGAGGTGGTTACCCAAATGGGCCATTTTGTAGTGTTATACACCCTATTCTTGTCGGTTTTGTAGTTGGTGGTATCCTTCTTCCAGGTTACCATAAGGATGTACTCAACGCCATCAATATACTTGCGGGTTAGCTTATTGTTTTTGCTATTAATAGCAACCAATGTATCGCATTTCTTTTGTTTGTTGGGAGACATGGCAGCCTGAATGGCTTGTTGATAAAGAACACTGTCTTTTGCAGAGACTTGAGCATTAATATGGAGGGAGAAAAACTGAAAGGCAAGAGCAAGCGCAAGGCCTGCCCAAAATTTGGCTGGTTTCATAAGGTTGGGTTTTATGGCTTTTCCGTGTGGATTAGCCGATTGGTTTAGGGAACAAGTTACTTCAAATTATCAATTGCCCCTTTTTTAGTCTTTCCCTTATTTATGAGAATGAAAAATCCGAAACCTAGCATAGCTATGATTGTAGCCACCAAACCAAAATAATGAAAGGCCTCGGGTGAAGCCCCTTCAAACTGACCTTTAACCCTTGATAAGTAGGTAATACC
>CAXBJE010000263.1:0-5218 GCA_963975525.1 uncultured Owenweeksia sp.
CTTATCGGTAAATGAAATACCAAAAGGCTTGTTTTGTAGTCTACACTCGTTGACAAGCTGCTTGTACCTCTCCTCAAATACATACAGCTGTGTATGCTCTCCGGGAAGCAAAAAAAGCTTCAAAGGGAAAAGGCCAATATGTTGATTCGTTTTATTCAATGGCTTAATTCAATTCTATCACGCTATGCTGACCTTAGAGGGCTGATTACCGCATTTTGATCAACTAGCATTTTTTCAGGAACATTTTTCATGATAATCTTTTTCAACTCTTCTATCACCTTTATTTTTAGTTCAGCTCTGGTGTATACCAAACTAATTTCTCTCGAAGGTTTTGGATCCGCAATAGGCTTAACCAATTTTTGATCCTCCTCAGATAAATCAATGGCATGAAGATAAGGTATCAAAGTCATTCCAAAACCTTGCTTGCTCAGTTTTATCAAAGTTTCAAAATTCCCGCTCTCAAGCTCAACAGGTCTGTTGTCGCTATCCAGCATTTTATTACAAATATTCAATACGCTATTGCGGAAGCAATGCCCCTCGTTAAGCAACAGCAAATCCTTAATGTTCAATTCAGAATTTGTGATAAACGACTCCTTCCCTAACCTATGATTTTCAGGAATAAAAGCCATAAACGGCTCATAGTATAATGGCATTTCAATTATGCCCTTACTCTCCAAAGGCGTGGCCAACAAACCTGCATCCAACTCATCCATTCTTAGCTTTTCTAAAATCTTATCAGTCTGTAATTCCTGAATCTGTAACTGGATTTTAGGAAACTTTTTATGAAAACTCTGCACAAACCTTGGCACTAGGGAAGATGCTACGGTGGGTATTACACCTATCTTAAATGGTCCTTCAAGCTGGTTTTTACCTTCCTGTAAAATTTGTGTAATGCGGCCGGTTTCATTTACTACCGTTCTAGCCTGTTCAATTATTCTCTTCCCAATGGTAGTTGGCCTTACGGGATGTTTGCTTCTATCAAAAAGTAAAACACCCAATTCGTCTTCCAGTTTTTGTATTTGCATACTCAAGGTTGGTTGAGTTACAAAACAAGCTTCGGCCGCTCTGGCAAAGTGTCTATGGTTATCTACAGCTATAAGATATTGAAGTTGTGTAATAGTCATGCTCAATTGTATTTCAATTATGATAGTGCGAATTTAATAATTTTTCTTTATTTAATGTTGCGCCATTGACTTTTTGTTAACTCCCCCTCACTATATTCGTTTTGTATTTACGCAATCAGTAACAAATTGGATTTTCAGCTGTTCAAACATAATTTATACACAGGCCTAAACTCGCCATTGCCAGGTGCCCCAGCTCAACACCTTATGGCACCAGCAGGTCGTAATATTTCAGACTTACAAGCTGAAAACCTTGTGGGGGCGAAAACGGCTGCGGTATTGGCTCTTTTTTATGAGCAAAATTCAACGGCACATTTGGTACTTACCTTAAGGAAAAGCTACAAAGGGGTACACTCCAACCAAATTAGTTTCCCTGGTGGCAAGAGGGATAAAACAGATGTTGACTATTTACAAACTGCTCTGCGCGAAGCGGAAGAGGAAATTGGAATATCCTCCACCAATGTAGATGTGTACGGTCAACTTTCGCCACTATACATTCCGCCTAGTAATTTCCTCGTTCATCCATTTGTTGGAATCTATAACTCAAAACCACATTTTACAAAACAAGAATCTGAGGTAGAAGAAATATTCTCTGTGACAGTGGATGAACTACTCGATGACTCTTTCATTACCAATGTTACACTAAACCTTAGAGGAGTTAATATGGAAGTTCCTACATTTCTGTTTAAGGGCTACAATGTATGGGGCGCTACAGCAATGATGCTGAGCGAGTTACGGCAAATTCTACTGTTACAATAGCTATTCAACACTTTTATTAGTCATATATTTGACCTCACGAGACTTACATTTCATGAAAATCAAACTATTTGACGCATTCGGAAATTCACTGATAATCAAGCGAGTGTTAATTTTTGTTTTTGGATGTATTGGTTTTTACAGATTTAATATCGCCAACAAAACAAAGATCTCTGGCACCAAGGTCCTAAAGAATCTTCCTGACACCAATGTGCTTTTTGTAAGCAATCACCAAACCTATTTTGCGGATGTTACAGGGCTCTATCAGGTTTTCTGCAGTGTAAAGTGGGGCGTTTATGATCGTATTGATAAAGCGCGCTACCTGCTTAACCCTCGGTTAAACATCTATTTTGTTGCTGCCCAAGAAACAATGAAAGCCGGCATTCTACCAAAACTGTTTGCCTATGTGGGTTCCGTATCCATTAAGCGAAGTTGGAGACAGGCAGGTAAAGAAGTTGACAGAGGTGTTGATCCAAGGGATATTACCAAAATATATAAGGCTCTTAACTCAGGCTGGGTAATTACTTTTCCTCAGGGTACCACTACCCCATTTGTTCCGGGCAGGCGTGGAACAGCACATATTATTAAAGAAACCAAGCCAATTGTTATACCCGTTGTTATTGATGGCTTCAGACGTGCTTTCGACAAGAAGGGGCTTTATATGAAGAAGAAGGGTGTAAACCTTTCAATAACATTTAAGGAGCCACTCAAGATTGATTATGATAATCACTCCTCAAGTGAAATTTTAGCTCAAATAATGCACAGTATTGAGCAAACCGATGATTTCAACACAGTGAAACAATTAAATGACAAACAAAAAACACCCAACCAAACCAGCACTACTAACGTATAATAATTGTTGGTATGGTTTTAAACACTAACCCTTTTACAGATTAATCCTAGTTGTACATTTGTGACGTAACCCTTACAATTCATGAAAAAGATATTGATTTTGGCTCTTTTTAGTAGCCTGGTAGCGTGTGAAGAAAAAGATCTGACTACAGATAACCCCGCGCCCGAGGACAAAAACACTCTTGTGGCGACTTCATTTATCTATGGAAATGAAGGAATACATCCCGACACGGCTTTAACTAATGACCTCGGCTATTCATTTTTCATCACAGATATTCAAGTAGTGATAAATGATTTTTTCTTTGTTGAAAAAGGTGATACCATCGTTGAAAGAAGCGAGCCTTTCATAATTACTATGACCGAAACGGATCAGCCATTGGTAAAACTTACACCGGGAGGATATTCAGGATATTATGGATTTCAGTTTGGATTAGATTCAGCTCACTCTATAGGCGCTACCCCGCTTACCCTGCCAAAGGGGAACGAATTGCGAAATTCTGATGTTTATAGAAAAGGCGCGGACGGTATAGATCATTTTGTTATTAAAGGCCGTTTGATTAATCCAGACGATCCTTTGGATTCAATTGGTACTATACCGTTTGAATACAGAATTGGAACTTATGAAACCACAAGGGTTGAAGCTAGTCTTCACCAAAATTTTTCTCTGGCCAGAAACAGCAGGGTCAAGTTTGTACTTCAGTTTGACGTGAAGCCAATTTTCAAACCGCTTGATATCAAAAAATTTCCTTTAGTAACTTCAGATCCTACTATCCCAATTGATATGGCTGCGGCAATTGCAATGTCTCAAAACATTGATATTGGTTTATATTAAAATTTAGCACTCTATGAAAACTCTCATTAAAGCCTCACTTTTTCTTGGTCTCGTTGTGTTCTTCACTTCTTGTGAGGAAGATGTAAAAAAAACCTACGAAAAGAAGGCTGTGTTTTCTTTGAATCTGCAAAGTGCTTCAAATCCAGCTTCCCTCAATGATACTGTAGAATTTACAGCTGATTATCAATTATACCTCACAACGTTTAAAGCCTACCTAAGCAACATTACATTAATTGAAGAAGGCGGCCGCGAGGTTCTTTTACAAGATGTTGCCTTAGTAAGTTTAGATAGAGATCAAACTTCAAGTTTTTCAATAAACCTTCCATCCGGAAAATATACGAAGGTTAGAATGGGAATAGGCTTAGACCCTGATCAAAACAATTCTGACCCTAATTCTTTTCCAAACAACAACCCACTTGCAGCCTATCAGGGGATGTATTGGAGCATGGTAAAATATCGGTTTGTAGTTTTAGAGGGCTTGGCAATCTCTAAAAAGGATACTGTAAATATTCCCTTTGCTTACCATGCAGGCACCGACCCCATTTATCAAATTAAAACATTTGATACGGACATTAATACCTCTGCTTCTGCACTAACTTATAAACTGGATTTCTCTATTGATATGAATACAGTTTTTGACGGCCCTGCCGGAAAAATTGATATTCCTACTCAATCATTTACTCATAGTGAGGGACCTAGCCTTGCCGTAGCCGCCATGTTTATGGAGAATTTAAAGGCTGCAATTCATTTAAACACTACTGCCACTTTAGACTAATGCTTTCATAGATTTGCGCTAAGCAAAAAATTTACATGAAAGTACATTTTATAGCCATTGGAGGAAGCGCCATGCATAATCTGGCGTTGGCCATGCACCACAAAGGTTTTGAAGTATCGGGTAGTGACGATGAGATTTTTGAGCCTTCAAAATCGAGGCTAAATAAATACGGTTTACTCCCATCAAGCATTGGATGGAATCCAGATAGAATAAGTTCGGATTTGGATTATATCATTTTAGGGATGCACGCCCGAAAAGACAATCCTGAACTATTAAAGGCTAATGAATTAGGGCTAAAGGTTTACTCATACCCTGAATTTATCTACGAACAAAGCAAAGACAAAACCAGAGTTGTAATTGCCGGGAGCCATGGTAAAACCACCATCTCTGCTATGGTGCTTCACGTTCTGCATTATCACGGCAAGGATTGTGACTTTATGATTGGTGCCCAATTGGAAGGCTTTGACACTATGGTGAAGCTTACCACGGAAAATGAATTTATTTTATTGGAAGGTGATGAATACCTCTCCTCACCTATTGACCTAAGACCAAAGTTTTTACACTACAAACCCAATATTGCTTTGATATCAGGCATTGCTTGGGATCATGTTAATGTATTCCCTACTTATGAGGAATACTTTAAACAATTTGAACTACTGCTGGATAGCATGGAAGTGGGTGGTGCTGTTGTATATAACCAAAGGGATAAAGAGGTTCAGCGTGCCGTTGATTCTAACAAAAATGAAATCAAAAAATTCGGTTATGGTTTACCTGATTATACCATTGATGACGGAAAGGTGAGTTTAAATACTCCTGATGGAGCTGTACCTCTTTCGATTTTTGGTAAGCACAACATGAACAACCTGGAGGGTGCCCGTTGGA
>CAXBJE010000264.1:0-5218 GCA_963975525.1 uncultured Owenweeksia sp.
TTTGTCCTGGGCATCAATAAACTCTTCAGGAATATCAAATGCCGGCAACAGCACATCGCGAGCAAGCGTGTAGCTTTCAATTTTATCTGCAATTTCAAGGGTAGTAACTATGGCTTCCGGATAATCCGAAAACAGGGACTTCATCGTATCCACATCCTTAAAATAGAATTCCTCATTAGGGAATCCATAGCGGAACCCTCGGCCCCTACCCTTAGGTGTGCTCTGATATTCGCCCTCTTTAACACATAGTAAAATGTCATGGGCATTGGCATCTTTTTGGTCCAGATAGTACACATCATTGCTGGCAAAGTACTTTACACCATACTTATTGGCGAACTTCAGCAGGGTGTCATTCACCACCTTTTCTTCTTCCAGCCCGTGGTTAAGTAACTCTACGTAAAAGTCCTCACCAAAATTTTCATGATACCACACAAAAGCCTCCTCGGCCTGCTTTTCACCCACATTAAGTATTAGGCCAGGAATCTCACCGTAAGTGTTACCCGTAGTAACAATCAAGTCTTCTTTATACTGAAGAAGCAACTCTTTATCAATACGAGGGACATAGTAAAAGCCATCCACAAAGGCACAGGAAGAAAGCTTTGCCAGGTTGTGATAACCGTTTTTATTCTTTGCCAAAAAGACAACCTGAAAACCATTGTCCTTTACCGTTTTGTCTTTATGGTCGCGGTTTACGTAAAACTCACAACCTACAATCGGTTTAATATCATTGGCCAAAGCCGTTTGTACAAAGTGAAACGCCCCATAAAGGTTGGCATGATCCGTCATGGCAACTGCAGGCATCCCCATACTTTTGGCCTTATTTATTAAGCCGGGGATATCGCAAGTAGCCTGTAATATGGAAAACTGGGTATGCACATGTAAGTGAACAAACGAAGTGTCTTCACTCAGCTCAATGGTTTCCTCACCTTTTCGCTGGGCGGTACTTTCCTCGGCCAGCTTACGGGCCAACTCTTTAAAGGATTCAACCTTAAGCCCAATCGGCTTTACCGTATCGGGGTTTACCCGATTAAAGGCCTCGCGGTTTTCGGGCTTCCAATCCAGGCGTTCATCTGTATAAATACCAATACGTACGGCTTCCAAAAACGCACGAGAAGTAGCCTCAACGTCTGCTGCTGCATTATGTGCTTCGGCAAAGCTTTCGCCAAAAAGTATTTGGTGCAGCTCCTCCAGTTTGGGCATTTTAAAGCCACCACCTCTACCGCCCGGAAGTTTACAGTAGTTACGGGTTTCATCTCCTGTATCTATGCTTGGCATTCCTTCAAAAAGGTTGTCCTGCCCAAGCCTCAGGTATTCACAACCCAGAGCATTAATATCAAACTGTATGTTATGGCCAACGAGGTATTTGCTCTTTTTTACGGCCTCTGAAAATTCCGCCATCGCCACATCCAGAGGCACGCCATAGTGTTTGGCCACATCCGTTGTAATACCGTGGATCTTGGCAGCATTAAAGGGAATATCAAAACCATCAGGCTTTATAACAAAGTCTTTAACCTCAACAAGACTTCCGTCATCATCATGCAGCTGCCATGCAATTTGAACCACCCTTGGCCAATTCTCAAAATCGGTTAATGGCGCATCATCGCGTAATGGGAGTCCGGTTGTTTCGGTATCGAATATTAAAAACACTGAAAACTAAAAGTTTAAGGTTATAAAGTGAAAAGTTGAAAGTTAGGAAAAGACGGGGGTGGAAATAGGGGTGTTAATAACGATTGAAAAGTCCTGAGTGAAATCCCATTCTCCAAAACCTAAACACTAAACAAATTCAAAATGCCTGAATTCAAAACTGCCTGTTTATGAAGTTTTGGGTTTAGGTTTTCATTTAATCCTACACATTCCTTTGCACAACATATATAATACTATCCACAACATTGTTTCATACCGAAGATTCTCGAATCTTTAACCTTTATGCCACTCTAAAGTTAAGTCTGCTGAACTTGTATTTGAAACCGGTAAATACACTTGCATAGTTTGGTTTTAGAAAATTGGACTCTACCAAATTTTAACCATAAAATCACAAAAGCTATGAAAGCAATCAAATCAATGGGTCTTGCCCTAGCCATCCTAACCTTATTTGCAACAGCGCCAACATTGCAGGCCCAAACCTCCAACACACAAAAGGAACTCAAGGAAGACAAAATCTGGTCAGTGGAGTACATCCGCACCAAGCCTGGTCAAGGTGAAAACTACAAGAAATACCTGGCGAAAAACTACGTAACCTTAATGAACAAGGCCAAGGAAAAAGGCATAATTGCCGACTATATACTACTTAGCTCTATGCCTGCCAATGAGGATGACTGGGATATAATGATAATGATTGCGGTAAACAAATTTGCAGACATGGATAATATGGATGAAAAATTTGACAAACTGATAGCAGAGGTGTTTGACCCCAAAGATGAAGCTCGCCAAAATGAGCTAAAAGACCGCTTTAACCTCCGCATTTTTATGGGAGGTAAAATGGCCAGACAGCTGGTATTGAAGTAAAAACCAACCAAAGCATGCTGCATACCGGTGCAGCTTAAGCAAACCCTGTGGATGTTTTTCACAGGGTTTGTTTTTTTGATATTGATAACTGATACTGTTCCGCAGATTGAATTAGTAGCACAACTTAAACGCAACATATGTATCGCATATTACAACATAAATAACAAGTGAAGCTAGGACAAATACGCACCTTTACTGTATGAAAATAACCAACCTGACCTAAGAATAATCCAACCAAACCTATCTGCACCTGATGCAGAAAAAGTAAACCCCAATGATTTTTTCACTGGGGTTTCTTTTTTGACTCAAACGCAAAGTGGAACTTTTAATTAAGGTCCCGAACCTCCTGCACCACTTTTCAGTTAACTACCTAAAACCAACAAAATGATACTGAAAATTCAACTTGCAGAACCAGATATACTTGGGTTTGAAATAAAGGGGAAAGTTAGCGAAGCCGCATTTGTAAATATGATGCAAGAGCTTATCCCAAAAATGGATGCTCCAGGAAAAATAAAGCTGTATATAGAAATTACCCGTTATGATGGCACAGACTGGCAAGTGATATGGGACAGTATCAAATTTGCCTTTGCGAAAGGCAAGTCATATTTCACCAATGTTTCTAAAATTGCTTTAGTGACTGATAAAGCCTGGATGCGTTTTTTAGCTTCGGCTGAATACGCCCTTATCCCATCCATAAAAGAAAAAAGCTTTAATATGGAGGAAAAGGAAGAGGCCCTAAAGTGGATTAAGGAATAGATCTGCCTAATACCCCCAAACACTATATTTTTTCATCTCCTTACTGGGATAAAAACAATGCACATCTGAAGTGCGGCACAAAGCAGAGTTTTTGAAAAGAATAGCGATTCCAAACTCCAGAGTTCCTGCGGTACGGTGCTGACCAACTGAAGAAAGTGAAGTAAGTTCATACCCGATGGTTAGTAACCAATCATGTCCACCCCAAAAGTCTTTGCCCCAAAGGGTAGGCTGAATAATAATGGCATCAGGCCTCCCCTGATCTTTACCCCGGTAGCCCACTCCCAATTTTAATACAGATTCATAGGCGCCATAAGCCATCACTGTAAAGTTGTTTAGGCCAACCTGCCGATTATAAACTCCTCCAAAGGAAGCATCCCAACGAGTACCTTTTTTTGAGCCTAACTGGCGATTAAAAAAGAAATGACCATTGTAGCGCATGGGCCAGGTTACATCGCTGTTATCTCCAAAAAAAGATTCCTGATTGGTAAACACATGAAAGGCAGCAAGGCCTACCGATAACGAGGCGCGCTTGCGGGTACCCAATTCTGTTAAAAATCTTGCCCCAGCTCCCATATCTAACCTGTGTTCGGTTACATTATTCTGAGGCGAAATCACGGAAACGTCACGCACCAACCTATAAGTTTCAGTGCTCAACTGGTCACTAAAAGTTAGTTTATCCCAATCCAATGCTTTTTGGCTGTAGCCCAATTGAAGGCCAAAGGCCATAATGGAGCTATTGGTTCTGCGCGTGGTACCATTGGCCTTATAATCAAACGGTAGGTACCAAGCCACCTGACCACCGGCATTGGTTGTTCGTAAAAACCCTTCTCCCTCAACATTATCCTGAGCATACACTGCAAAGCCCAATTTATACCTCTCACAACCAATATTGGCCGCCATGTTATAGGTATTAAAAGTTCTGAATTTTGAAATGGCCAGCCACTGCATTCGGTTATCCAAACTCACACTTAAGTCGCCACTATATCCTGCATAAGCAGGGTTTAGCGAGTTTTTGGTAATATGAAAATTGGTTAAGGCAGGATCTTGCGCCCAAAGGACACAACTAAAAAGTAGGAACGGCACCATGGCCGTCAATCGCCTAGCGAATGAGTGTAACCGTACCATAAGCCTTAATATTTTCTGTGTTACACTCCTTTACCGGCCAGCCGTAGCCATCGTTAAATTCAGCATCAATGGTCCAAACGTAGGCGCCAGTAGGCAGCAGTTCTCCATTATATATTCCATTCCAGCCCACGGCAGGTGTCCCTTCGGGGGTTAATTCTTCATTTTCAAAAATCAGGTTACCCCACTCGTCATATATCCTCAACCTGTACTTGGCCAATAGTTTCCCTTTTGGGAGAAACACATTGGCATCTTCCACATTGTTGCGCTCTGGTGCAAAGGCATTAGGTACATTTAGGTGATAACCCTCCATGGCAATTTCAATGGTATCGGCATCCATACATTGCCCAAAATTGTCGATTTGGTTTACCACAGTGAGTGTTACAGAATGATGAATCACACTATCAATCCTACACAGTCTGTCATTGTATCGGTACGGTATTGTATCTAAATTTTCGCTTACGCGAGAATCTCCATTTCCAAAATCCCAATAATGGGTGGCGTTTGTGGCATCCATCACATCAGGCATAAACCTGAATGTGCGAGCGTTTATGGTTTCCTCATCTAACACCACAATCGGTGTGGGATGAGCGGTTATGCTAATTTGAGTATCGGCCGTATCGCGGCACCCCTTATCGGTGATGGCAACCAAACCAACTGAATAGGTGCCGGGCTGAGCAAAGTATAGGCTCACACTGGAATCTTGAAAACGACTGATATTCCTGCCATCGCTAATCATCCAAATCAAGCTATCCACCACATCCCCATTAGGGAAGTTCATTATGGTGCTCGAGTAAATCTCAATTTCATCGCGTGAGCAAAGTTCATACTTACC
>CAXBJE010000265.1:0-5201 GCA_963975525.1 uncultured Owenweeksia sp.
AGTGAGCAGTGAAGCCCAGAGTGTCATTATGATTAGTGTTTTTCTAATTCCTTATGCTTGGTAAAACATTTATCCCCGCAATATAGCAGAGAACATCCTTACAATATTCTGCGAGCTTCTAATTATCCTTACTTTTTTTGATAGGTGTTTTTGTTCTTGCTATTCTTGGTTGTGTAATCAAAGACCTCAATAAAAGCTCTATGTTGGGGAGGCTTAAAGTTCCTGGTTTAAAAAGAATGTCTGAATTTCCTATCATTTATCACCCTTCCTGTGAACCAACACCCCTATTTTTTCATTAGATGTATAATGCTCTGTAGGCCGCCCGTTTATTATAAATTGTGGTGGCCTTAAAAATTAAAAGTCACGAAAAATACATGAAGGAACACAAAGCCCCCATTGATTATATAACCCGCCCCGTAAACAAGCTGGTAAAGAGTGATGCCGCCATTGGCGTGCTACTTTTTGTTGCGGCCGTGGCTGCTATGATTGTGGCCAACTCAAGCTGGGGAGGGGAGTGGTACCGCCATTTTTGGGAAAAGGAAATCACCATCAGTTTTGAGGATAAGGTGTTCAGCCTAAATCTTCACTATTTTATCAATGATGGGCTTATGGCGTTGTTCTTCTTTTTGGTAGGCTTGGAGATTAAGCGAGAGTTTATTGCTAGTGAGCTTAGCGAATGGCGCAAAGCAGCATTACCCATTGGCGCTGCTATTGGCGGTATGGCAATTCCGGCACTCATTTATTATGCTTTTAATTATGATAGTGAAGCCAGCAAGGGCTGGGGTATCCCCATGGCTACAGATATAGCCTTTGCCCTTGGGCTCATCAATTTGGTGCGTATGCGCATTGCCTCATCTGTAAAGGTGTTTATCACCTCGCTTGCCGTGGTTGATGATATTGGTGCTGTGTTGGTGATTGCCTTCTTTTATACCTCTAGTTTTGATGCCCACCAGCTATATATTGCCGGTGGTGCATGGCTATTGCTATTGGTAGCCAACAGGCTTGGTGTGCGTAGCGTATTCTTTTATGGCTTTGTAGGGATTGGTGGTATTTGGGTGGCTTTTTTCTACTCTGGTATTCACCCTACCATTGCAGGGATATTGCTGGCTTTTACCATACCCGCTAAGTACCGCATTACCAAAGATCAGTTTACTGATAGGCTAAAGGTGCTGTATCGTAAATATTTAAAAACGGTTACCGTTGATTTGGATTTTAACACGCAGCGTGAAGATCGATTGTTAAAGGGAATCCGGGCAGCGGGAGATGATGCCCGTACCCCTCTACAGAAAATTGAAACCGGCCTTTATCCCTTTGTTTACTTTATAGTGATGCCCATTTTTGCTTTCGCTAATGCGGGATTAGCTATTGAAAGCAACTTTTTTGAACTCTTACTTGGGCCTATCGGGCTGGGTGTAATAGCAGGTTTAATACTTGGGAAGATATTGGGTATTAGCCTTATCTCAAGATTGTTGGTAGGCTTAGGCATTGCCAAGTTGCCGGCAGGTAGCAACTGGAAACAGATTTATGGAACCTCTATATTGGCGGGGATAGGTTTTACCATGTCGCTGTTTATTTCTGAATTGGCTTTTGAAAGCAAGGAGTATGCTGAGGCGGCCAAGTCTGCCATATTGGTAGCCTCAGTATTGGCAGCTACCATTGGACTTATTGTGATTAGGTTTACCAACCCAAAAATTGAAACCAAATGATTGAAGGAAAGCAAGCACAAACAGATATTGAATTGATGAAGGAGATTGCCACACGCTGGAGTCCACGGGCTTTTAGCGATAAACCCGTGGAAGAGGAAAAATTGCTAAGGATGTTTGAGGCGGCACGCTGGGCACCAAGTTCCAGTAATGGGCAACCATGGCACTTCATCATCGCCCGTAAGGGAGATGCCCATTACAACAAGTTGTTTGAGGGTGTAAACGAAGGAAATCAAAAGTGGGCTTGGTCTGCTCCGGTGGTAGGTGTGTCATTGGCGCAAAAAAGGTTTGATTATAAAAACCGTGAGAACCGCCACTATATGCATGATGTGGGCATGGCCATGGGCAACCTGCTTACCCAAGCCACACATGATGGTTTATACGTTCACCAAATGGGTGGAATAATTCCTGAAAAAATTTATACAAACTTTGAGGTGGATGAAGACAAATATGAGGTTGTAGCCATGTTTGTAATCGGCTATCAGGATGAAAGCCGCCTGGATGAAATGGATGAAAAATTCCGCGAATCAGAAATGAAGCCACGCGAGCGCAGAGCCTTAAAGGACTTTTTATTTGCCGGCAAGTTTGGAGAAAACCCCGAGTGGATTTAGAATCTGGGAAGAAATCCTAAAGTCTAATATCTAAATCCGACACAAGTTCAAAAATTTGAAATTCTAAAACTCTAAACCACATTGAGTACGTGTTTATGCGCTATTATTACATCACTTTCATAAGGTCCTTTTGAATTTTTACTTTTTTAGCTTTCTGGTTTGTTTAGCATTTAGGTTTTGGTGCTTCGGCTTTCAGGTAAAGTCGGTTTGCCAAAATCTCTCCCTCAATGGTCAAAATCTAAATGTTAAGGTCTAAATACTAATATGTATCTATTATTTTCGCAGCCTGAAATGAATGCATAATCATAAACCGCACAAATGAGCGTATTAGTCAATAAAGATTCAAAAGTTATAGTTCAAGGATTTACCGGTAGTGAAGGTTCTTTTCACGCGGGCCAAATGATAGAATACGGAACAAATGTAGTTGGAGGTGTAACCCCGGGTAAAGGTGGTCAGGAGCATTTGGGTCGTCCTGTATTCAATACAGTTTCAGAGGCTGTTGAAAAGGCTGGCGCTGATGTATCCATCATTTTTGTGCCACCTGCATTTGCCGCAGATGCCATTATGGAGGCTGCCGATGCTGGTATCAAGGTTATTATCACCATTACAGAGGGTATCCCTGTAAAGGATATGATTATTGTAAAAGAATATTTGAAGGATAAGGATTGCCGTATGGTAGGCCCTAACTGCCCGGGTGTAATGACTGCCGGAGAAGCTAAAGTGGGTATTATGCCTGGCTTTATTTTCAAGAAGGGTAGAATAGGTGTTGTATCTAAATCTGGTACCCTTACCTACGAAGCGGTAGATCAGATTACCAAAGCTGGTATGGGGCAGTCAACTGCCATTGGTATTGGTGGAGATCCTATTATTGGCACATCTATGCAACAAGCCATGGAGCTTATGCTTAATGATACCGAAACTGACGGAATGGTAATGATTGGTGAGATTGGCGGACAGATGGAAGCTGAGGCTGCGCAGTGGTATAAAGCAAGTGGAATAAGCAAGCCGGTTGTTGGTTTTATTGCTGGCGAAACTGCTCCTGCAGGTCGTACAATGGGCCATGCTGGTGCTATAGTTGGTGGAAGTGATGATACTGCTCAGGCAAAAAAGAAAATTATGCGCGAGTGTGGAATTCACGTAGTTGATTCTCCTGCTGATATCGGTACTAAAATGGCCGAACTTATGGGCGTTACCGCTTAAAATTAGATTAGAGTTCTCCTTACGGAGATTTGCAATATTGTGAAACCCGCTTCCTGAAAAGGAGGTGGGTTTTTTTATTTTCCACAAATACGCACTTTCCTTTCCTGTCATTCACGGTAGTAATGCATATCACTTCAGCTTGTGGTTCAACCGCTCATTGTTAGTAGTATTTTCCTGCATTTGAAATTATTTTCAACCCTTAAATCTTGTCTAATTGACGGGATAGCTTAACCCACTCAACCGCCTGCCTCAAGGTGACCTTTTTACGCTGCATTTTATAGACTTACAACTAAAACCGCTTAAGGCTAACGTCTTAATAAATGTAAAATCAAACTATCACCATTCTTAAAACCAAGTATCATGAAGAAAATCTATTTTACAGCAATTGCACTTGTTTCGGGGCTTTGCTTAAGTGCCCAAAGTACATCACCACAGGTGGTGTCTTCAGCGGGCAATCATTTCTCAAACGGCTCTCACCAAATTAGTTTTACCATAGGGGAGCCGGTTATTGCAACCCATAGCAATTCGGGAACAACCCTAACTCAGGGGTTTCATCAAACCAAACTATCCGTCATTTCCATTGGGGAGTTGGTAAATGAATCTGGTATTAGTGTGTACCCAAACCCTGTGGTACAAAACCTAAATATCGAAACCACCAATTTGGGTACTGATGTCTGGATTAATCTCTATTCTACAGATGGTAAACTGGTTCTTCAAAAGAAGATGGCCAGCAATGAGGAAAAACTCAACATGGAAAGCCTTGCAGAAGGAACCTATTTCCTGAGCCTAAAGTCAGCTAATGCTATCATCCAAACCTTTTCAATCATTAAAACCCGTTAGTCATGAAGAAACTACTATTCACAACCGTTTTTTTAGCATTTACGCTACTTATAAATGCTCAGGCCCCAAACCGCTTTCAGTACCAAACTGTGGTCAGAAACAATCTTGGTCAGCCAATTACAAATCAAACTGTAAGCTTTAGGCTTAACATACATAAAGGCTCTGCTGCTGGTGCGGTGAGCTATTCAGAAACCCACTCCGCCAATACCAACGATTTTGGATTGGTAAACCTTCAGGTAGGGGGTGGTACAGTAGTTAGTGGTACCATGGCTTCCATTGATTGGGGCAACGATGAGTATCACCTTGAGGTGGAAATGGATGCTAGTGGGGGCAGTAGTTATGTTTCCATGGGTACTACGCAATTACTTAGTGTTCCCTATGCCATTAGCAGTAAAAAGGCTTCGGATATGGCAATAAATGACCTAACCAATGTGCAGGGAGGCCCCAGCAATGGTGAAGTTCTGAAATGGAACGGTTCGGCCTGGACGCCAGCCGCTGATAATACTGGCCCTGCCAGCACTACATATACAGCCGGAACTGGAATAAGCATTTCAGGGAGCAATGTAATTTCAGCAGATTTGGGAACTGATATAGCTACCAATGAAATTCAGAATGATGCAGTTACCAATGCCAAAATTGCTAACAATGCTGTTAACTCAGCTCAAATTGCCAATGATGCGGTAACAGCTGCCAAAATTGATGATATGGGAGCCAGTAATGGCGAAGTGTTGAAATGGAATGGCTCAGCATGGGCTCCTGCTGCGGATAATGCCGGCAGTAGTCCGTGGACAACCGCTGGTTCAAATATTAATTTTACTACTGGTAATGTTGGTATTGGAATAACAAA
>CAXBJE010000266.1:0-5190 GCA_963975525.1 uncultured Owenweeksia sp.
TCTGGCGAAGCGACAATTGATAGAGAGGCACATACTATCACTATAACTTCACATATAATCATGTACGGAGGCTCTTCAAGTCCTGAACTTGCTACCAGTACAGCACAGAATATTCAAGACCAATGGAATGCAGCTTGCGGTACTGTAATGATAGGAGGCGAAACCTATGATGTAGTATTTGAGGTAACAGGGGAGCATAGAGAAAATTTATCCATGAAAGAAGTGGTTTCAAATAAAGATATCAAGAATAATTACATACGAGTAGAGCAAGAAACTGATCGTTACTCCAAAGGTTCATACATGGATGGTAGCGAGCCAAAAGCGGGAACAAATACAGGCTTTTGGAGACTAAGCGAAATCCAAGGTGAAGGCACAACTGGTCCTCATGAATATGGTCACGGCATCGGGCAAGAGCATGAAGACTTTGGTAAGCCAAACCGAATTCCACAAAATAGAGACTATAGAGGTTCTGGGGTTCCGCCTATTGGGTTGCATAAAGGCGCTTTAGTAGATAAGGAATATCAATGGAACCCAGAAGCTGGGGCAGGTCAGCGAGGTGGAACTGTAAACACTAAGTATAGAAAAGTACAACAGGTAGACATAGATGCCCTACAGTTAGATAAATTAGAGTTTGATGAAGAGGGTAAGGCGGATGTTGGAAGTACTACAAATAAATATCATAAAATCAGAGCTCCAAGAAGATGAGATTAATAAAGTTAAGCATCATAACCCTTATAGTTTCCTTTTATGGGTGTAGAACCCAAAATATGCTAAGTTCCGTGGATAGCGAATTGTGGAAGGAGGACTCTATTGGCTGTCTTGGTAAAAGACAAAATATCTACTATCATATCATTCAAGAGGAAAATGACTTTCTTAAAAAAAGTGTCCAGGAAATAGAAAAGGTTTTTGGATTTCCAAACGAAAAACAAGTTTTTGAAGAAGGTCTAATGTATTACTATTATGTTGAAGCGGGTATACAGTGTGCGGAATGGTTTAACAGAAAGAGTGATACTGCTGATGTGGAGGTATTGTTTATTTTCTTTGAAAAAGGGCAAACTACGGAAGTAGGTGGAATGAAACCATAACTAATAATGGATACTAAATGAGAAGTGCTAAGTAACTGGTAATGTTTATTAGGTGGCTTTTGTGGTTTTAATAAGACTACCATACAGAAAATCGATAATGTTCACTAGGTGGCTTTTGTAGTTTCGACAAAATTAACATACTGAAAATCAGAATTCAGTGGGACTTATTCAAGAGGATATTTATCCTAACTCAATTTCTAAAATGCCTTAACCAGGGCATTAAAAGCACTTTTTGAAACTTCGTGTTCCTTAGGTGGGGAAATGTTCACTGGGTGGCTTTTGTGGTTTTGACAACATTAACATATTGAAAATCAAAATTCAATGTTGCTTATTCAAGAGGATATTTATCCTAACCCTATTTTAAAAAGCCTTAATCAGGACATTAAATGCACTTTTTTAAACCTCGTGTTCCTTAGGTGGCTTTTGCTGCAGTAATAGATTTTACAAACCTTCCAATTTCCATCAACACCGCCTAAAATATTTGGGTGAAAGTGGATATTTTGGGTTTTAACCATGATTTGGCTGTATCCCTTTGCTGGTAAGGGTTGAGCGTATTTTTCATAAATGACAAAAGGGAAAAGTTTTCCTCCAGCTGAGCTTTGCTACAAAAGGGGTGCTAAGAAGCTGGGTTTTAAATTGGGTTTTTCTCACAACAGGTTCATGATTCTTTGCGTCATAAGTTAGAAATTCAATTACAAAGTTCTACTGTAATTTTTTCTATCCAAAGATTTTTAATTTTTATTAAATAATATGGTAGCAAAATATTTTCCATGATTTATGGATATATTTTACTATTTATTATCATTATATGATATCATTTAGTTCTACTCAATATTTGCTGAAAAGTTTATTAAGTATATTGAAAAATAAAGTATATTTACTACAACAAATAAATTAACTAAATATGAAAGTACTATTTACTTTTTCAATCGCGCTACTATTCAGTAGTTTTACCTTTGCTCAAAGTGGGAGTCTTACTGTAGAAAACCAAACCACTTGTGGCTACATAGTTAAAGCTTTTGCGCAGGATACTATTTGTGACTCCAGCTGTGCTACGGTAGCAACTTGCATCCAGCCGTTCTCTACCGTTTACCTTTCAGGTTGTTCCGATACCACACTTACCTGGGACAGAATTCTTGTGGAGCCGGTAAATGCAGAAGATTGCTCTTATTGCAGGGAAAGAGGCACCTCTGTTGGTTCATCTTATGGAAATAACTGCTTAGGTCTTCCAACGTCATCCCTTAGCAACCCTCATTGCGAAGGCTGTGAGTATTCAGTCACCTTCTCAGGCCCGAGTCACGTTATCATAAATTAGGGCTTGTTTAAACAATTCTAAAGGAGGGTAGCTAAGTGATATCTATTTCACTTAGCTACCCTCTTTTTTCCTATTATTTTTCTTTCTAACTATCTTTTTGATTAAACTTGTAGCACTACTGTTTATTATTTTTCAAGTCATTCACTTAAAAGCTCTATGTATGAAATCAAGCCTTACATTTCTTATCTTTTTCATCTCTAACTTACTTGTGGCTCAGTCCATCATCTTTGTTGATAGCTCCAATGTTGGCTCTGTCAATGGCCAAAGTTGGGCTACTGCTTACTCAAGCTTCCAGCAGGCATTGGAGGTTGCTCAGCCCGGGCAACAGATATGGGTAGCAAAAGGCACCTATGTTCCATCAAAGGACTTTAGTGGAAATGTACCCACAGACTTAAAGAAAACCACCTTTACTTTACGAAAGGGGGTTAAGATTTATGGAGGGTTTGGGGGTACAGAAACCCATATCCGCCAACGGAACTGGCGAACTAATAAATCGGTGCTTTCAGGTTTCCATGGCCCAAAGCAATCAGAGGTGGTTGTAAGAGGCGATAGCATTGATTCAACAGCCAGTGTTGACGGGTTTTATATAACTCAGGCAAAGGGGAATAATTTTAATTTTCGAGGTGGAGGAATTTTTCTGACCTATTCCAATCCACATTTAATCAACTTAGTAATACATCATAATGAGGCGTATAATGGAGGAGGAGTCGGTATGTTGTTTTCTAGCCCTTTTATGATCAATTTAAGCATTCATCATAATAGAGCCTCTTCAAGTTCCGGAGGGTTTGGAGGAGGAATCTTTGCAGAAAGAAGTAATCCTGTTTTAATCAACTGTCTTATAACTAAAAACGTGGCTTCTGATAAAGGTGGAGGTTTGTGTAGCTGGATATCAACACCCCATTTGGTTAATGTTACCATTTCAGGAAACTATGCAATCGGTTCTTTTAGGTCCTCTGGAATAATGAATATCGGATCAGTAGCCCAAGGAATATCTAGCCCTAGCATAAGTAACAGTGTTATAGAAGGTGGTGCAGAAACTGGTTTTCCTGCTGCTTTGTTTTTTTACCATTCTATTTTTCAGGGTAGCAAAAATGCCAGCGTTTGGGACTCTACAAAAGGAGTAGATGGAGGAGGCAACCTTGATACTTCAATGTTTTACACCGATTCAGCCAATGGAAACTATATCCCCGCTCACTGTTCCCCTAATATTGATGCAGGAAGTAACCAGTATTTGCCAATGGACTTTCTGGATTTAGACTATGACGGTGATACAACTGAGCTATTGCCTATCGACCTTTTTGGAAGACCGAGGCTACAAAATGGCACTGTTGACATGGGCGCATTTGAAGGATCCTCATCTTCAGATACAGTTGAGGCCAAGCTTTGCTATGGTGATACACTAAGTGTTGCTGGAAATTTAATTACGAGGCAGGGTGTTTCCTTACTCTCTTTTCCCCGCACGGGCCTTTGCGACTCATTGGTGTATTATGATGTAGAAAGTCCGATTAACCCTAAAATAACAGTAAATGCCACTAATAAAACTCTAATAGCTTCTATAAGTAATGCTAAATACCAGTGGTATGATTGCACCAATGCATTTGCCCTGCCTGGAGACACCAATCAGGTTTTTAGCCCCTGGGTACCCAGCTCCTACAGCGTGATAATTACCGAAAACGGATGCACAGATACTTCAGAGTGTGTAAATGTAACTCAGGTAGGACTGCCTGAAAAGATTGCTGGTTTAAAAACTTACGTTTTCCCAAATCCGTCATCAGGTTTGTTCAATCTACAATTCTCTGAAGACGTGAAAAATGTCGATATCCAGATTATCGATCTCAATGGAAGAGTAATTCTTGAAAAAGAATTGAATACGGATAATGGCTTCATATTGGATATTACAAATAAGCCAACGGGAATTTATATTTTGAGGGTTTTGAGTGGCGGTCGTCTGGGTACATTCAGGATCGTTAAGAACTAGTATTCTAATAATAGCAAGAATTTCTCTTAACAGCCAAGGTAAACTTGTGGTTTTCTTAAGTCCGTAAAAAATCTTCAAGAGTGTAAGTTGCACTGGGGGGGGTGCTATTTTTAAAGAATAAATCTTCTGTAAATGAATAGTATAGTAATATACACTGCAAGTGTGTTTTACTCTGAAACAATTGCCAAAGTGTCCAAAAAGTGAAATTGGCTTTTGATTCGCTTTGCTTCAAAAAAGGTGTAATGTTACTATTGTATTAATCCTTGCCACAAAAGCGTGAGGCGGCAAAAGGTTCAAGTATTTAGATGTACCTCTTGTAACAAAAGCCAACATAGTTCTTATTTAAGACGAAATAACTCTGCCCAAGCCAAAGAGCTAGTTGTGCTAGTTAATGTTGAAGGCATGGGCATATGTGCCATTTGAATGATCTTAAAAATACCCAAGAGAGTTCAATTGCAGAATCTTACAAGTAAGCTCTGCACAAATCCCGAAACCTCTTACCAATGAAGTTGGACAAGGATACGAGATGGATGAGCTTAAGGCATTTGTAGGCAATAAGCAAAATGAGGTTTGGATATGCTATGCCCTAAACCGTAAAACCAAGCAGGTAGTGGATTATGTGGTTGGGAGGAGAACTAAGAAAAATATCCAGAAAGTTGTTACAAGTGTTCAGGCCCTCTCCACTTTTAGAGTTTATTCCGACCGGCTAAATATTTATCCGGGTCTTATTCCTAAAAATATTCATTCTACTAAATACCACCACACCAATTATATTGAAAGAAAAAACCTGACTATTCGGAATCATTTGAAAC
>CAXBJE010000267.1:0-5180 GCA_963975525.1 uncultured Owenweeksia sp.
TGCTCACCTTAGCATATCCATATCCCGGTAAATCCGTTAGGTACCATGCTTCGTTAACCAAAAAGTGGTTTATGAGCTGTGTTTTTCCCGGACGGCCAGAAGTTTTGGCCAAACCCTTACGCTGCACCAGCATATTAATAAGGCTGCTTTTGCCCACATTACTTCGGCCAATAAAGGCATACTCTGGTTTTGTGGGAGGCGGGCATTTCTCCACATTGGTATTACTACAAACGAATTCGGCTTTGTTGATATGCATGGCGCAAATTTAGGCGATTGCCCTCATCTGCAAACAGCTTTATTATTGGCTACGCAAACTGTTTACCTTTGCGCCAAATTCGAAAAGGCAGCATGATCTACATCGAAAGAAAAGAAAGGTTTAGCGCGGCACACCAGTTATTTAATCCAAACTGGAGTGAAGAAAAAAACAGGGAGGTTTTTGGGAAATGTTCCAACAAAAACTTCCACGGGCACAATTACACCCTTACAGTTACGGTAAAGGGCGAGATTAATCCGAACACAGGTTTTGTGATGAACCTTGTGGATCTGAAGAAAATCATCAAGAACAATATTATTGAAGAATTGGACCATGCCAACCTCAATTATGATGTGCCCTTTATGAAAGGTAAATTCAGCAGCACAGAGGTATTAGCAGTAGAAATATGGAATATCCTGAAACCTCTAATCAAGAAACATGGTGCAGCACTTCATAAAATCAGGCTGGATGAAACAGAGAATAATGCGGTGGAGTATTTTGGGGAGTAGAGATTAGATGTTAGATATTAGACACTAGACCGGAGATTTGAGGTAAGAACAAGGATATTGATAAATTGCCTATTTAATCTTAAAATCAAACTAATATGTACCACAACTTTAAAGAACTCATTATTTGGCAGAAGTCAATGGATTTAGTAACAGATATTTACCAAGCCTCGTTTTCCATGCCCCTAAATCAGCAATATAGCTTAACCGACCAAATCCAACGTTCTGCGATTTCAGTTCCCTCAAACATAGCCGAGGGGTCAGGGCGAGGCAGCAACAAGGAGTTTGTACGGTTTTTAAATATTTCAAATGGTTCTTGCAGCGAGTTGAAAACCCAACTTTTAATTGCAAAAAACTTAAACTTCCTTAAAGAAAAAGTTACCTCAGAATTGATAAGCCGTATATCCGAAATCCAAAAAATGAATTATGCACTTCGTGCAAAATTTTGACTTTTAACTAAAGGAGAATAATCAAAAATTGTAAAAACAGACAAACAAGCAGTGTTCACAGGTCCTATTTGTCCAGTGCCGCTGTCTTACATCTAATGTCTAAAATCTAACATCTTTATACATGAAAGCATACATCTTCCCCGGACAAGGCGCCCAGTTTGTGGGCATGGGCAAAGACCTATACGAGAATTCACCAGTAGCCAAAGAACTTTTTGAAAAAGCCAATGACATACTTGGTTTCCGTATTACCGACATCATGTTTGATGGTACTGCCGAAGACCTTAAGCAAACCAATGTTACCCAGCCGGCCGTGTTTTTACACTCAG
The DNA here is from genome assembly GCA_963975525.1 of uncultured Owenweeksia sp. Lineage (GTDB taxonomy): Bacteria > Bacteroidota > Bacteroidia > Flavobacteriales > Schleiferiaceae > Owenweeksia. The sequence continues at coordinate 1,535 of CAXBJE010000267.1, forward strand.
TAATATTGGCAAAAACCCTCGACAATTTTAAGCCCGATATGGTAGCTGGCCACTCATTGGGTGAATTTTCAGCTTTGGTGGCCAACGGTACACTTTCGTTTGAAGATGGGCTGAAACTGGTTTCGCAGCGTGCCCAGGCTATGCAAAAGGCTTGTGAAATGCAACCATCAACTATGGCCGCTGTACTAAGTCTAGAAGATGCTCAGGTTGAGGAAATCTGTGCAACTATTGACGGAGTAGTGGTTGCTGCCAACTACAACTGCCCCGGCCAATTGGTTATTTCGGGTAGTGTACCTGCTGTAGAAGCCGCATGCGAAAAAATGAAGGAAGCTGGCGCCAGACGCGCACTGATTCTCCCAGTGGGTGGAGCATTTCATTCACCATTAATGAAACCAGCCGAAGAGGAATTGGCCGCAGCTATTGCCAATACTCAATTCAGCCAGCCAAGTTGCCCCGTGTACCAAAACGTTACAACTACTGCGGTAAGCAACCCTGAGGAAATAAAGAAAAACCTTATTGCCCAGCTTACTGCTCCTGTAAAGTGGACCCAAAGTGTGCAAAATATGGTGAAAGATGGCGCCACTAAATTTATAGAAGTTGGCCCCGGCAAAGTGCTACAAGGTTTGGTTAAAAAGATTGAACCCACAGTGGAAGCCGCCAGCGCATAAAGCCCCATTTGGGGTTAAGCTCAAAGTAAGCATCCTATCGACCCCAGCGGGGTCACATATTAATAGCCCCGGCATGAAATGCCGGGGTTTAAAACGTCAAAAACCCATCTGATTTTGGCTTGTGTTTTTGCCTTAAAAAGCAAAAACCAAGACAAAATCTAACCGAAATCGGCCTACGAAAAATGAACGAAATGCACTCCTCTAAATGGCGAAGCCCTTCAAACATAGCCCTTGTAAAATACTGGGGTAAGTACGAAAACCAAATTCCCGCCAACCCCAGCATTAGCTTTACGCTTAATGAGTGTTATACGGAAACAGAGGTAAGCCTTTCAGCAAAAACCGAAAGTGTGGATTTTGATTTTGAGGTGATTTTGGATGGAGAACCCAAGCCCGATTTTAAAGGGAAAATCGAAAAGTTTTTTAACACTATTGTGGATGAAGCCCCCTTTTTAAAGGAATACAAACTCGCTATAAAGACCCACAATAGCTTTCCTCACAGCAGTGGCATTGCCAGCAGTGCCTCAGGCATGAGCGCTTTAGCCCTTTGTTTGCTTTCCCTAAAAGCTACCCTTACGGGAGAAGAGGAAACCGACTTTTACCAAAAGGCGAGCGAGTGGGCAAGGTTAGGCTCGGGCAGTGCCAGCCGTTCGGTTTATGGTGGTTTGGTAGAATGGGGACGATTTGCCGGGCTGGGCGAAAGCAGTGATAACTATGCTATCCCCTATAAGGGCGAAGTACATGAGGTTTTCAAAACCTTTAAAGATTATGTGCTATTGGTGGAAGTAGGTTCCAAAAGTGTGAGCAGCACGGCCGGCCATGGTTTAATGAACAACCATCCCTTTGCCGAAAGACGTTTTTTGCAGGCGCATGAAAACCTTGAAAAACTTACCCACATCCTGAAAAATGGAGATTTAGAAGCATTTGGAAATTTAGTGGAAAGCGAGGCTCTTACCCTTCACGGGATGATGATGACCTCCAACCCCTATTTCATTTTAATGAAGCCCAATACGGTAGCTATTATTGATAAAATCTGGCAATTCCGTAAGGAGACCAAAACACCAATTTACTTCACGTTGGATGCAGGAGCAAACGTGCATCTTCTCTTTCCCGCTACAGCGGAAGATACCGTGGCGAAGTTTGTAGAAGCTGAGTTGAAGGGCTATTTAAAAGATGGGAGGTATGTTAAGGATGGAGTTGGAAACGGGCCGGTGAAAATGGCTTAGAAGCGCCAGCCCTGTCAGGGTTTTGAACCCTGACAGGGTTCATACGAAAAAAGGTCCCGACTTCGCTCACACCGGCTAACTTGCATGCGGGTTCTAATTGTAGCGAGCTGCTGGCCTTAACTTCCTTGTAAACCAAACCTAAGCTGGTTAGCCTGTCCGAGCGCCTGCCAGACTTCTGGATGGGAGTCGAGGACCACAAACTACCAGCTACTAACTACCTTTACTCATCTATAATTTCCCAGGTAGCATCTTTAAGCAAATATCTATGGCTAGCCTTCTTCAAATCCGTGCCTTTCGGAACTGGAATTCCTGTTTGATGTGGTTTACCATCTTCACTAATGAAAACTGGTAGATCATATTTTTCAATGAGCTTTCCTGTAGCTCTTACCCACTTCGACTCTTCTGTGGAATAGTATCCTTCAGGCCATGATTCCAGCCCATCAATCCAAATAGAAGTGCTGTCTCCAACAATCATCAGCGCTCCCAATTTGGCGCTTTCTGCATTTCCTTCAAGGATTATCTCCTTGCCAAGTGATTGGCTCAGGTATTCGGTATTCATTACCGCCTCTTCACTTGTAGAGCAGGAAGTTAGGATGAGCAATAAGACAATTAGCTTCTTCATGAGGCTAAAATAATTCATCAGGTATCGACTTCGCTCAACCCGGCTAACTTGCTTCGGGCTTTACCTGATAGAGCAATTGCTTCTCCTAACTGCTTGACCCACGCCAGTTAGCCTGTCCGAGCGCCTGCCAGACTTCTGGATGGGAGTCGAGGACCACATCTAATCTTTAACCACCCCTTTTCTCGTACCTACTTAAACGAACTAAACTTCTACCACCTCGTTAACAATACTTTAAAGCGGCTAATTAAAAAATGGACAGTATATTTGCCGCTATGTTCGGACACTGTCCAACTAAACCGTATAGATGAGCAACAATCCTCTTTACTACGCCAAGATTCTCCTTTTCGGGGAATATGGTATCATAAATGACGCCCAGGGGCTGTCCATTCCTTATAACTTTTACCGTGGTGCTTTTAAGCAATCTGGCGCTTTGCGCGGAAAGGCCAAAAAATCCAACGAAAGTTTAGTGAGGTTTTTGAATCACCTAAAAGCGCTTCACCAAACAGGTGAAATTATTGCCCCTCTAAATTTAGAGGCATTGGAAAGCGACCTCAGCGAAGGCTTCTACTTTGACAGCAGCATCCCGGAAGGCTATGGTGTAGGAAGTAGCGGAGCGCTTTGTGCCGCCATCTACGATAAGTATGCGGTAAACCGTATTGACCCTGACATGGACATTGATAAGGATTCCATAGTTCAGTTGAAGAAAATATTTGGCCAGATGGAATCTTACTTCCATGGCAAAAGCAGCGGATTGGACGTTTTAATCTGCTATTTAAAACTCCCCATCCTTATTACAGGAAAAGAAGAATTGGGCACCGTGGCCATCCCCGAACCGGGAAAAGGCAAGGGCGCCATCTTTTTACTAAACAGCGGACAACCGGGTGAAACGCAGCCTATGGTAAACATCTTTATGGAAAAGATGAAAAGCCAGGGTTTCCGCAACGTAATGAAGGACCAGTTTAACAAGTACAACGATGCTTGTATACAGGCCTTTTTGAAGGGCGATACCAAGCCATTGTTTAGTAATCTTAAAAAGTTGAGCCACTTGGTATTGGACAACTTTACACCCATGATACCTGTAAGTGTGCATGACCTGTGGAAGCAGGGAATTGAAACCAATGCCTATTACCTAA
>CAXBJE010000268.1:0-5173 GCA_963975525.1 uncultured Owenweeksia sp.
TTACCGTCATAATACTTCTGCATAAGCACAAGCACGCGGTTTACAAAGTTGCCATAAATAGCCACCAACTCGCTGTTATTGCGGGTCTGGAAATCCTTCCAGGTAAAATCGTTGTCTTTGGTTTCGGGTGCCGCAGCACAAAGGGCATAGCGTAATGTATCTTGCCTTCCCTCAAAATCCTGCAAATATTCGTGCAACCACACGGCCCAGTTTCGGCTGGTGGAAATCTTGTTTCCTTCCAAATTCAAGAATTCATTGGCCGGAACCTGATCGGGCAAAATAAAATCTCCATGCTCCATCAACATAGCTGGAAAAATGATACAATGGAAAACGATGTTATCCTTACCGATAAAATGGATTAGAGAAGTTTCTTCGTCCATCCAATACTTCTCCCAGTTCTCCCCCATCAATTCTTTAGTGGCAGAGATGTACCCTATTGGCGCATCAAACCACACATAAAGTACTTTTCCGTCTGCATCCGGTAATGGAACTTTTATTCCCCAGTCCAAATCACGGGTCATAGAGCGGGCTTGCAAACCACCCGCATCATCCAACCAACTCATGCATTGGCCATAAACATTCGGTTTCCAGTCCTTATGCTTTTGGATGTACTCCTTTATTTTTCCACTTAAGTGATCTAATGGCAAAAACCAGTGTTTGGTAGTTTTAAGCACCGGTTGTGCTCCGCTTAGGCGAGAGCGTGGATTTTTAAGTTCTGTAGGGCTTAAAGAGGTTCCGCAGTTTTCACATTGGTCTCCATAAGCACTTTCAAAACCACAGTTGGGGCAGGTTCCCTCAATATAGCGGTCGGCCAAAAACTGCTCGGCTTCCGGGTCAAAATATTGCTCTGTCTCTTTTTCTATAAACTTTCCCTTCTCATACAGATTAAGGAAAAAATCACCTGCTGTTTTATGATGAATCTCTTTAGAGGTACGAGAGTAAATATCAAAGCTAATCCCAAATTCCGCGAAAGCGGACTGCATAATGCCGTTGTATTTGTCCACAATTTCCTGTGGTGTAACGCCCTCAGCCTTGGCTTTCATAATAATAGCCACGCCATGTTCATCGCTTCCGCAGATGAATTTTACGTCTTTTTGATTTTGGCGGAGGTAGCGCACATAAATATCTGCCGGAAGGTAGCAGCCGGCAAGATGACCTATATGCACTGGCCCATTGGCATAAGGAAGAGCCGCAGTTACTGTATATCTTTTGGGTTCTGACATTCGTCTGAATTCTAATTTTGAAGGGGCAAAAGTAGCGAATGGTGTTTGTAGTTGTGAGGTGTCATTATGGATGAGTTGTGATGAACTGTCTTGAGAAAGAAAAGTTACCCCTCACTCCAAGTTAAAATCAATACTTGCATTTATGATAGTATTACTATTATATTTGCCCCGTAAACTATTATGAGCTGAAATTGTATTTAGTAGATTGACAAACATTGCCAGTACAAAAAAGGAAAAATTACAGAGTTAATGTCCGAACCAAACAACACGCTTAGCCCTACCAAACGCTTTTGGCGGCTGCTAAAGCCAGACCAGAAAGAGGTTACCAACATTTATGTATATGCCATTTTTAATGGATTGGTAAACCTTTCTCTACCTCTTGGTATCCAGGCCATAATTAACCTAATACAAGGTGGCCGAATGAGTACCTCATGGGTAATATTGGTGATTTTTGTAATTGCCGGTGTGGCAGCTACAGGTATTTTACAGATTGCCCAACTCCGTATTACTGAAAACCTACAACAGAAAATTTTTACCCGCGCAGCCTTTGAGTTTGCCTTTAGGATGCCACGTATTAAAATGGAGGCGTTGTATAAGCATTATGCTCCTGAGCTTATGAACCGTTTTTTTGATACGCTCTCCGTACAAAAGGGACTTTCAAAAATTCTGATTGACTTCTCCACGGCATCACTCCAGGTGATTTTTGGCCTTATTCTACTTTCCTTTTATCACCCCTTCTTTATTGCCTTTAGTGTGGTGCTGATATTTTTGGTGTATGTGATATTTAGGTTTACCGCCAGAAGTGGGCTGGACAGCAGCTTATTGGAGTCTAAATACAAATACCAGGTAGCTCATTGGCTGGAAGAATTAGCTCGAACCAATACCACCTTTAAACTTGCGGGAAAAACAGACCTACCGTTGGCTCGTATAAACGAGCATACCGGAGATTATTTAGGTGCCAGGGAAAAACACTTTAAGGTGTTGGTGCAGCAATACAGCATGATGGTAGTTTTTAAAGTTTTGGTGGCTGCAGGGCTGTTGGTGATGGGTGGATTGCTGGTAATGGAACAGCAAATGAACATCGGGCAATTTGTGGCTGCAGAAATTATTATCCTTTTGATAATGGGTTCAGTTGAAAAACTCATTGTTGCAATGGAAACGATTTACGATGTACTTACATCCCTTGAAAAAGTAGGGCAGGTAACGGACTTACAACTTGAAACCTCGGATGGCATTGATATTACAGAAACCGAAGCAACGGAAGGTTTATCAATAAACTTTGAAGATGTTCATTTTGGATATCCAGACCATAAAACCAAAACAATTAATGGAGTATCGCTAAAGATAGATGCAGGAGAAAGAGTGTTTTTAACAGGTTCTAATGAGTCTGGAAAAAGCACATTGCTTTTTCTCATGGCCGGGCTATATGATGTGCAGGAAGGCTCCATTTCATTTGATGGCTTTGCTAAAGGCAACCTAAAGTTGAATACCCTACGATCTGTAATCGGGGACTTTTCAGCCGATGAACAAGTGTTTCAGGGTACGGTACTCGAAAACATTACCCTGGGCAGAAAAGGGGTAACTTTTGACAATGTGCGCTGGGCTGTGCAAAACATTGGTCTGGAACACTTTATTACTCAGCTACCCAATGGATATGACACTATGCTGCAACCAGAAGGGAAGCAACTCCCGAAAAGTGCAGCGCAAAAAATACTGCTGGCCCGGAGCATTGCAGATAAACCCAGGCTGCTGCTCCTTAGGGATGCATTGCAACATATTGACGCAAAAGACGGTAAGGAAATTATGGACTTCCTTACCAAACCAGAGCATCCGTGGACTTTAGTTACAGTATCTTCTGATTTAAGATTTGCCAAACGCTGCAGCAAAATTATAGTTATGGATAAGGGTAAGGTTGTAAGCACGGGCACCTATAAAGAACTGGAATCTACACTTCTTAAAAAAGACTCTCCTAATGCTTAATATTTCTAACGAAAGTGTAACCGCCAGGGTACGGAGGCGAAATCTAAGCACACTTATTTCTGTGGAGAGTAAGGTTTCCGGCAATGTATTGAAGAGGATTGTCACTACCTTCTTTGCTATTCTTTTGGTTGTACTCTTTTTGCCCTGGACTCAAAACATTGGTGCCAGAGGTAAGGTGACTACTTTGAGACCCGACCAGCGACCTCAAACCATACACTCCGTAATTGCGGGGCGCATTGAAAAGTGGTTTGTGCAAGAAGGTGATATTGTAAAAAAGGGTGATACCATCTTATTTATTTCAGAGATTAAAGATGCCTATTTCGACCCGGAACTATTATCCCGAACCCAATCTCAGCTTGATGCTAAGGAGCTTTCCGTAAAGTCTTATATGGAAAAGGTTAAGGCCCTTGACAATCAAATTGACGCTTTAATGCAAACCAGCAGCCTAAAGCTGGAGCAGGCCAAAAACAAACTTAAGCAGGCACGCCTTAAAGTGATAAGCGATAGCATGGACTATAAAGCGGCAACGATAAATTATGATATCGCACAGGAGCAATTTAACAGATTGGAGAAGCTCTATAAAGACGGTTTAAAGTCGCTAACGGAACTTGAAAACCGGAAACTCACATTGCAAAAAACTCAGGCAGAAATGATTTCTGCAGAAAACAAATTGCTCACCAGCCGAAATGAACTCATTAACGCACAGGTGGAAATTGTAGCCGTCCAAAATCAATACAGAAATTCTGTTGCTAAGGCTGAGTCTGAAAAGTATACTGCAATGTCCAATATGTATGACGCGGAGATTGACGTCACCAAAATGCAAAATCAGTTTATGAATTATTCCGTTAGGGCCGAGATGTACTATATCACTGCTCCGCAGGATGGATATATAACACGTGCGCTGCAATCTGGCCTTGGCGAAACAGTAAAAGAGGGAGAAGCCGTGGTGAGCATAGTGCCATCTCAATACGATTTGGCTGTGGAAATGTATGTTGATCCAATTGACCTTCCTTTAATTGAAAAAGGTCAACCTGTGCGTATTCAATTTGATGGTTGGCCGGCCATAGTATTTTCTGGTTGGCCGAACACCAGTTTTGGCACTTATGGTGGAAAAGTATATGCTATTGATAATTTCATTAGCCCTAATGGCAAGTTTAGGATAATGGTAAGTCCGGACCCTGATGCTGAAGAGTGGCCTGAACCTTTACGCGCTGGAGGTGGAACTCATAACATGTTATTATTAAAAGACGTAAGGATATGGTATGAGATGTGGCGACAAATCAATGGTTTTCCACCAGATTACTATAAAACCTCAGACCTTCCAAAAGAGACCGCAAAATGAATCTCCGAATTTTAATACCTCTCCTTTGCGGGACATTGTTAAGCTTTGTGTCCTTTGGGCAACAAGACTCTAATAGGCTGCTGTCTTTTGAGGATTATATGCTAAGGGTAAAAACACATCACCCTTTAGCCATTCAGGCAAATCTGCAAAAGCAGAAAGGTGATGCCTCTGTATTACAGGCCCGTGGAGGCTTTGACCCAAAGGCCTTTGCGGATGTTGCCCAAAAGTATTTTGATGATAAGCAATACTACAGTGTGGCAGATGGTGGCTTAAAAATCCCTACTTGGTTTGGACTGGAGATAAAAGGGGGATATGAGCAAAATCAGGGCGTTTTCCTTAATCCTGAAAACACAACTCCGGGAGCTGGTCTTTGGTATGCCGGCCTGTCCTTACCGATAGGTCAAGGCTTATTTATTGACGAGCGTAGGGCCGAATTAAGGCAAGCACAGCTTTACAGAGAAAGTACCACGGCCATGCAAAACGCCATGATGAATGAACTTTTGTATATGGCCGGTAAAACCTATTGGGATTGGTTTATGGCCTATAATAGCCTTAAGGTTTATGAGGAAGCCTACCAATTGGCAATTCAGCGATTTGAGGGGGTAAAGCAATCTGCCTCATTAGGAGA
>CAXBJE010000269.1:0-5165 GCA_963975525.1 uncultured Owenweeksia sp.
TGAGATAGACTTCAGCGTTTGGCTTTCCGAGTAATTTAGGCTCAGGCACTTCCGAAAGAGCCTTGGCCAACCAATTGGAAATAACTTGTGGAGTGAGATTGTTTTGCATAGCCATAAAGAGTCAAACACTGTACCAACCGAAAATAGGCAAAACAAAAAGACCAGCTACATGGCTGGCCTTTTATCTACATATTTAGGAAACATCTTTACATATTAATAAATCTTGGCCGCATCTCTATAGCCAGAAAGGTTTTCATACCAATTCACAAAATTCAAACCACCGCTTTGTGCCCAACTTGCAAACTTTAAATGAGCTTGGATTATTGATACTTTTTCTAATGGATAGTAGTACTGAAACCCGGCAGGAATCCTTATCACCCAAGGGAAGTTGTTTTTGGTAACATAGTAACGATTGCTACCAACGTTCGTCTCGTCCTGGGCGGAGCCAAATAAATTTGAATTAGCCTTGGTTGTTGGTGCCCAGCCTGCTCTATGAATCTCACGGCCTCTGTCTTGGTTTGCTACCAAAAACGGGTCTATTGCAGGTTGGGTAGATAATGGGAAAAACTCAATGTTTACTGAAACTGTATCAGAAACTCCCGGAACAGTACCTCTTACGGTATTGTAAAAAGGGCCTCCGGTACGTTTGATTACATCATCTGCAGATTCATAAATAAATATTACTGCATTTGTTACCCCAGCCTCACAGCCATTGGCGGCCGTTGCAACATAGTTACCCTTCAATACATTGCCTGAAACGCTTTTTACCGAAGAGGCATTTGTACCTGGTAAATTAATCGCAAAACCGTTTTTCATACCTGCACCTGCCGCCCTTGTTACACTTTTCCACTCTAAGGCAACAATCTGGTTTTGTGCGTTCAAAACATAATAACTCTGCCACCAAATCACCGCATCATTGTAATCAAAGTCTCCAGTTGCCGGCCATAAATCCTCAAAGCCATATGTGGCAATGGTTGCTGCTGAGCGATACGCCTTGTTAGGATCATTTGGGAATGCATCTAATAGATCGCAAACACCATCCTGATCTGCATCAGGGCAAACCACAATGGGTAAGCATGCATTGGCAGGATCAGAATTAAAGGTTCCTGTGGTAAATGCAATGTCATCTATTACACCACGGCTATTGCCGCCAGTTCCCACCCAGTAAAATACCAACCTATAACTACCTGTAACATTATAGTTGATGGTTGCTGTCCGAACTGTGGTCAATCCCCCAGCCGTAATGTAATTGTAGGTTAGTAGGTTACTGCCAAACTTTAGTCCGTTGGCATCTTGCAAATAAACCTGTAAGCTTCTGGTAGTACCATTATTAGCACTTAGCTTATGTTTAAAAGTAAGGGTACCAAATCCTGTAAACTTTATAAAAGGAGTTGCCAAAAAGTTAGGGGTGCCGGTTAAAGCTGATGTTTGCACCAATGGCTTTTCTGTACCGGTATTAATGGAGTAAGAAACGTTTGTTTTTAAATCTGTACCCGAAAAAATCCAACATTGGCTACTGAGGTTTGTACGGCTGGTTTCGGCATTAAAATTTTGGGATTGCTGGGCAGTAAGGGTCAGTGTGCTAAGCAACACAGCTGAACAGGCAAAAAATATCTTTTTCATGATTAGTAAAGTGTTAAATGTGGAGAATTAGCGATCTGAAGGATCAAGGTCGGAACGGTCATCAGCAATAGAATAGTCAAATTGCGCCTTGCGCCCTCTCACTTCCACTTGCTTTTGTACAGTGCCAAAACTTACAGTTACATAGTTGTACTGATCAGCCAACTCAAATTTTAATCTATGACTTTGGCCTACTGAGGTTAGCACCTTAAACACTTCTAGTCCTGACGGATCAGTAACCGTTAAGAAATGACGCGCGTCACCACCACCTTTAAGCCCTGTTACATTTAGCTGTACGGCATGAGCTGTTTCCCAATCAAAGTTTGGGTTAATTATCATTTCATCAAAACTTGTGGGGTTTTGGTTTCCGGCTAAGCCAGAGGTTGATTCTTCTTTGGCACAGGATATCAGACCTGTACAAAGGGCTCCTAATAAAAGAAGTTTTTTCATTGTGAGTTGAGTTTTAAATGCGTTCCCTACATTATAGGAAAATTTAAACCCAAATCTTCTAATGTGCTGATAATCAATAATCGGATTTTGAACACCCCATTGAATTATGATTCAAAACAGGAATTTTTGACAGCGGAATTGAGCTTTGTCCCAAAAAGAATCACTTAATACCCTGACGCACAATAAGGTATGAACAAATATTTTAAACAGAAAATGTGGGGATTTTGGTCAGAACCAATTAATTATACTTGTAAAAATTACCAAAGTAAAATGCTGAATGCATCGTGCCAAAAAAAGGCAACAGACTCATCAACAGCTAAAAGTGTCGTAAAATTATTCCCTTTTTGAGAATTGAGCCCATATAGGGTCTTTATCCAACTCGTAAACCATTCCCCAAATCATGATCTGCTGTAAGAAGACTCACTTCCCTATCAGCTCCTACAACCCCCAATACCAGGCACTCACTCATAAACTTTCCTATTTGCTTTGGCGGGAAGTTCACAACAGCGATAATTCGTTTTCCGATTAACTCCTCTTTATTATAAAGCTTCGTAATCTGGGCGGAAGTTTTCCTCTCCCCCAACTCACCAAAATCTATATAAAGCTTAAAAGCAGGGTTTCGGGCTTCTGGGAATTCTTCCACCTTAGTAATAGTTCCGGTGCGGATATCCACTTTTTCAAAGTCACTCCAAGTTATAGTACTCATTGCTATTAATAATATGGTTATTCCACAACGCCTATCATCGCTCCAAAATTCCCGTCCAGTTGCTCCCAACCCTTTTCAGGGAGATAGGTGCGGGAGACAAACCCATCCAGGTAAAGTGCATTTTTACATCCTTTATTAATAAAAAAAGTGGCGAAGTCAAATAAGTTTACGGCTTCTTTTGACATGGCAAACAATATCTCGCCATTAGGTAAAATACCCACCCCATTCCTAATATGTACATTTTTTGACCCCTCTTTAAAAGCCGAATGCACCTCTCCATCAATCACCAACATGGGGCCGGACTGGGTGGCGTACCTTACCCCTTCGTTCCCTTTATACTTTGTGGTTTGGGTTACTACTCCCACATTCTCTTTTGTAACATAAAAAATCCCATTGGGCTGTAAATAGAAGTTTCCATAGGCCGCCTTTACACTATTGAGCTTTTTGAGCTCCCTGCCATTTTCAATATAAAGCCCTTGTGGGGATTGATCCTTCAGATACATGCCACCATTCATGGCAAAAACCAGTTTTTGATTTTTACTCTTAAGCCATTCTTTTAGGTTTTTAAAATTCCCAAGCGGCTTATTGCTGTCATCTTTCCAGAAAAATCGGAGATCCTGAGTTTTTGGGTTTACGGTGTAGGTAATAAAGTCTGTATCCGGAGGATTTGGTGTGACCGTAGTAACGGATTGTGATGAAAAAAGTAATAGTGCTATCGCACCGAACATTCCACTTAGTATTGTTCTCATATTAGCATCTCCTTTCATCAAAAAACATGTAGAGGTAGTTTTATCTACTCCGCCAACTTCCCATCCATTCCCAGTTCAGCTATGGGTTCCAGCTCCCACTCTGTAAAAGGTGATATCGTAAACTTCTTGTCGAATATTTCGCGGCCAATATAAAAACTCACCCAAAAGGTATTGTAAAAACTAAAAATTGCAGGGTCTATCCGCTCTACTTTGACGGAGCTTGTGGCTGGCAGGTTTTCAATCATATGACGAAGGGTGGAAGTCTTTTTCCCTGAACCATCAGCATTTTCGTTGGCGCTACTTACCACCATCACGTTATTCAATTCAACTGGTTTATTATTGATGATGTACACGTACCAATCACTTTCACCCTTTTCATCTATCGCTTTACCAACAGCTACTTTCACATCAGTAACCTTGGTAATTGTTATGTCTTTTTTCATTACCACAAATGTAGGATGGACAGGCCCAATGCCCAAAGGGGAGTTACTCAAATTCCGGAGCCCTTCAGAAGCAATTACTTCTCTATAAGAAGTTTATGACCCACCCAACCGTTTGATCCGGTATGCACCATTAAATTATATGCTCCAGTTGGTAAATCCAGTACCAATTCATGTTTCAGTCCACCATCCAAAATCATGGTATGTACAACTTGGCCGGTTGTGTTTATTATCCTGAGTTCTTTATTGACCAGTTCGCCATCATAATAGAGTAAAAATTTACCTGAACTTGGATTTGGAAATAAGGATAACCCGCTATTCTTAAACTCGTTTAAGCCAATATTACAAGGAGATTGGGGACTTGGTACTACAAAAGGAGAACCCTGTAGGGTGGTACTTGGCAAATAGTCATAAATAAGTCGTGCTAAGGGAAAAAGCCCAACGCCACGGGTATTGCACATTAAGGCCACACCGTTTTTATTCTCGGGTGAATAGTAAATCAGCGTGGCGGTTTTATTTTGTGAACCGCTGTGCCAAAACAAAGTATCACCATTTCTAAAATTTGTACTTGTTCCGTAGCCGTAGTAAGACGGTGTGCCACTTGTGGGTATGTGGCGAGTGCCAAAAAGCTTTACCGTAGAATCAGCAATAAATTCCCTGTTTACAATCCCTTTCATTAATAATGCAAGGTCTGTTACTGAGGATATAAGCCCACCACCAGGAACTTTATACGAGATGTCTTTAAAATCCGTTGCCGTGCTATCCTCCAAGGCTACAGCACCATTGCTGATTCTATACCCTGCCGCCTCATTGGGGTATGGCCTTTGGTTTTGATATTCGATTTGTAGGGTTGGAAGGCCCAAGGGGCATACAATCTCATGGTGCAACAGCTCCTCAAAGGTTTTACCCCCAGCCCTTTCCAATACGGCCCCCATTAAACAAAAGCCCCATGTGGTGTACTGGTACTGGCTTCCGGGTGTAAAGCAAATCTTTTGGTCTTTAAATATACCCATGGCAGCAATGGGGTCATAACTGCTTGGGTGACTAGCTATATAGGTGGCCCTGTAAATGGAGTTGTAAGGTTCCGTACATGTTCCGCTTCCCGAGTAATGGATAATTCCACTTTCGTTGGAAAGCAAGTCTTCTGATGTAATCACTCCCAGAGGCTTTATGGGGTATTCCGGCACATAGTCCCTGATA
>CAXBJE010000270.1:0-5155 GCA_963975525.1 uncultured Owenweeksia sp.
AGTAGGTAATGTTATTGTCGGTTTTTATCACGGTGGCACCATCTATACTATCAATTGAATTAAAACTATAAGGCTGGCCCTCAATTGCAGAAAGAGTAAATGTACCATCTGGAGGAAGTACACCACCTACCCCGCTCCAGCTACCGCTATAATTAGATGGGGTACTTACGGTACTTTTCATCCAACTGCTGTTGGATACAATTGTTAAGCTATCTTTTACAACTGAGCCTGTATCTACAACACATGCTTGCTGAAGCTCAAATGCCCCTATATCGCGAAAACCACCAAATATTGGTTGATCTATTTGATCGTTTATTGCCAGAGTAGAATCTCCAGCATCAACGGCAACACTTGGGCAACCCAGCGCGTGTGTTTCAGTTAATCCTCCATTATCTGCCAAAGGCAAAAGGTTGGGGTCCTGATTTTCAATATCTCCGGTACCCAAGGCAAATACGGCCTGGTCATCATTTTCAATAAGGTTAAACCCAAGGGTAGAAAACGTCCCAGCTCCCCTTGAAGCCAAATCTTGTCCAGAAGTTCCTGCTGTATTATCAGCTACAAGGCTGCTCTGAAGCTCAACATTTGAACTTGCACTTGCCTGAACACAAACCCCACCGCCTTCAAGCCCAGCAGTGTTATTGGCCACCGTGCTACCCCTTAAACGCCACGAACCGTTTATGTAAAGTCCCCCACCATAGCCTCTAGAACTATTACCTGAAACCGTGCTGTACATTACTATCCCGGTACCTCTATTGTCATAAATTGCACCACCCAGACCTGTGGAATCAGTTACACTATTATTTGCGAAAGTTGAATATCGCAAATACATATCTCCACGGTCATTCCAAATAGCCCCACCCTGGCCAGCTACTGTATTGTTATTAAAATTAGAATGAGTAATGTTTATTACCGCAAATGTGCCAAACCTAATAGCTCCACCATTTCCAGAGGGGCCGGTCACAATGTTGTTTTCAAAGTTTGAATAGGTTATATCTATTCTGCTTCGGCTACTGGCACTTTCCCAAATTGCACCGCCCGCAGCCGTAGCTGTATTACCATTCAATGTTGTATGGCTAATATTCAGGATAGTGGCAAAACCACCATAAATTCCACCTCCTGTAGATGAAAGACCTAAAGCCGAGTTATGCGACACACTTGCATTATTTGTTAAGGTGAGGTTTCCGTCATTATAAATTCCACCGGCTTTGTTACCAGCTGCTGTGTTGTGATTTACCTCTGTTCCATTAATAATGGATGTAGCTCCCGAAAATATACCACCTGCCTCATTGGAGGCATTGTTATAACTAACTGTGCCACTTACCAAATTAAGCCGTCTCGAAACATTGATTCCAGCCCCGGTAACAGCTGAGTTGCTATCAATACTAGAGTTCTGAATTGAAAGAGATGAACTGCCTACCTGATCCATTATTCCCCCACCATATCTGGAACTGTTATTTGAAATAATACAATTTGATATTGCCAGGGGCTCCGAGCTAGTATTTAAAATTCCCCCACCCTTTTTTGCCGGACCTAAGGCTGTATTTCCTCTAATTATGGCATTATCAATCCATGCTCTTCCGCTGTTTAGGTAAATTCCACCGCCACCACCTGGTCCTGTGTTGTCGTTAATTTTGGTACCATCAATAATAAGAGTATGACCTATATTGGCTACACCACCTCCCACTCCAGTGGCCGTGTTACCACTGCAAGTTCCGCCAGTTAATTCCAAATCTCCATCAGAACCTTCTACATAGATTCCTCCTCCCTGACTTAAGTCGGGGCCGGCCATGTTACTATCAACATTACATTGACGTAGAATCAAAGCTCCATAGGTATCATTTTGATAGAGGCCACCACCATTGCGCCTGGCACTATTACTGTTGAATTTTGAGTTGTTGGCCACCAATATACCTGATACCATTGCTCCACCGCCACTAGCCATACTATCAGTAGCAGAGTTATTACTTACCGTAGAGCTAAAAATATCTATCTGGTTGTTTTGAAGATAAAGTCCGCCACCACCAGCACCGGAGGCATTATTTTCTACTAAACTGCTATCCATTCTGCTTAACCAATCCATCCACACACCACCTCCATGGCCATCGGCTATATTATTAACTATGGTAGAAGACTTAATAATGAAATCTCCACTACCTCCACCTGTGGCATAAACTCCTCCGCCATTTCCTGGGTTTGTTCCGGCATTATTGTTTGAAATATCCGAATGATCAAGGGTCAACGAACCATCGTTATCCGCTGCTATTCCACCTCCGCCACTGCCTGAAGTATTATATCTTACCAGGCTATTCCTCACAACCAAATCTCCACTACCCAGTGTATAAATTCCACCACCACGGCCGCTTGTTCCGCTAGCTGTGTTATTGGCTATTAAACAGTTATTAATGCTTAAAATGCCATTTTGGCTGGATATTCCACCACCACCTTCCGCACTACTATTACCTGTGGCAGTACACCATTTTATATCGCAATTATTAAGGGTAACGTCAGTATTTACAATGGCAATACCCCCACCGCTTGTAGCTGAACTGCCATTTGTAATGGCAGCACCGGTAATATTTACCGTAGCAGCGTTTGTTATGTTAAATATTCGCCCAACATTATTTCCATCCAGCAAAGTGTTAGTTGTTCCGTTACCAAATATGTAGAGGCTTTTATTAATAGCTATTTCTCCCGTAAGGACTTGAGAAATACCATTGGTAGTTCCATGAAATAAAATTGTGTCTCCTGATGAGGAGGAGTCAACCACCGCCCTAAGTGACCCAATTGTATTATCAGTGGTAGAGACTACTGTTCGCGTTGTTGCGGACATCGAAAACGAAAAAAGAGAAGCACATAAAAGTGCTCCCAATGTTTTAATTGTTGTGTTGATTTTCATTTGAGTTGGGTTAAGGATTAGTTTTATTTGTTAGTTACTGAATTGGTATGCACGCACGAAAATCTCCAATTGAGATATTAGAGTTGATTTAGGAGCAAATAAAAAGAGGAGTAATAACAACAGAATAGGTTAAGGTTTTTATTACAATTTCAAATATAGAAAACTATTTATAGCATGACGATTTTTTAAGTCCATAAATATTTTATTTACAGCCTACAAGCTATTTTACCTGTATAAATAAAGCAAAGTCCGTAGGTTACATGCCTAAAAATAGGTTCTCCCTCTAAGCATCCTCCGGAATCCCGAAATCCCTGTAAAACTTGCTGAGTTTGCGCTTGAGAACCAGATAGCATACTACACCGTAATTAATCATCAGTGCGCTAATGCTATGGGTTTAAAGTCTGAGGCAACGGAAATTGACTTTCTTACCAGGGTATGCCATGGCTTTTGCCATTTATGTAAGAAGCACAATATCAATATTGTATTTTTACGCATAAATCATTCCTTATGAAAAAGAACCTATTCCTGTTTTTAGTTGTGTTATTCGCGTCTTTGGCTTGTAAAAAAGACCCTTCCGGTGAAATCAGTTTAAATCCCCAAGAAGTACGACCACTATATGAAGTGATGCAAACTCTATCACATATGGAATCTACCGTCTTGCAGCTAAGTAAAGATGGCGTGGCCAATGAACAGGTTTTAAATCAGGCGGCTAACATGATCCGAAATAGACCAGAGGTTAGCGAAGTAGTTGTGGCGGATAGCGTATATGCATTTATTACCCTTAAGTCCGGCCTAAAAACAACTTATTCATTAATCCCTGTAGATGAAAATGGTGCGCCAATAACACGTGGTGGAAATAATTCCGGAGGTGGTTTATTTAAAAAATTGGCGGGAGGCGATTGTTCAAATGATATTGAAAACAGAAAAATCCTTCTTTTTAATGCCGAGCCATCTTTTGATACTGAACGCTCTACAAGAGCAGTAATTGAAGATAATGCCAAAAAATATGACCTGGAACTTACCCGTCTGTACTATCGCCAATGTACTTATGAAAAACTGACCACTTTTGGTGAGTACGGCTTAGTGATTATTAATACCCATGGCCACCCCAATGGCTTTTTGTTGGGTGACACCGTGCCAAAAAGTATTCAGGATGCCAGCCTTACACTAGAGGAATTTGCCAAGCGTCTTAATGCCGATCAGGATAAGCGCCTTACTGACTTATTGCAATTGAATTTGCACCTGAGTATTGTAAAGCAAAAGAAATTTGAGCCCAATGTGCCTATACACCAAAGTACCCATTTAGATGCTGATGATTATAAAATGTCAGTTACCGCTAAGGCTATTGCCCAGCTTAACTTGCAGAATACCATAGTGTTTGGCAATATGTGCTTTAGTGGATTTTCAAACACCAGCCGTATAGCTCTAAATGATTTACCCATACTCACCGCCTGGCAGCAAACCAACGTTAGGGCTTATTTCGGTTATCAAGCGGCTGCCGGGGTTAGCCGCACGGTAAGCGATCAATTTGCCAGACAAATGGAACTAAAGTTTTATGAGGCCCTTTTTAACGATGCTGATAGTACCGGATCTGCTCACCTTGATCCCCAGGGCCAGGAATATGCCGATAATTTTGTTCGGGACTTTGATAAAAGATGGTACAATACCTATGGTGATTTATACTTACGCCAATTCTTTGCTAAGGACTATTGTTACCAAGAAGGGTGCTCTGATACTATTTTGACAGATCCTCGTGATCAACAGACTTACAAAATAGTCTGTATTGGTAATCAAACCTGGATGGCTGAAAACCTGAATTATGCAGGATCTGGTCTGTGTTTTGACAAGAATTCTAGTGATTGCTCCTTTTACGGCAGGATGTACACCATAGAGGAAACCACAAACCGTAAGTTATCCAGTCTTGGAAGCCGTACACAAGGGATTTGTCCTAATGGTTGGCATGTTCCTACAAAAGAAGAATTTGATGAACTTTTTGAATATGTAGGAGGTATTAATGTGGCAGGAGCAAAACTTAAATCAGATACTCTTTGGCCTGGGGTTTATAAAGACCCTTATAATTTTAGAATACTCCCCGCTGGCCGTGGCAAAAATGGTATAAATACATCGCTTAATGCAGGTAATGCTGTATTTTGGACTTCATCAACTTATGTATCAAGCAGTGATACTATCTATACACTAGTAGATTTTCATCATGGCAGTGAGAAGCCTACTTACTCCGGAGCAAGAGATGAAAGTTAT
>CAXBJE010000271.1:0-5140 GCA_963975525.1 uncultured Owenweeksia sp.
AACACTGGTTATATCAAACCAAAAGCAACCCCAACCAAGCATGGGTTGTAGGCTCAAAAAAGAAACTTGAAGTATTGGCCAATTGCTCCAGCCTAAAATGGAGAAACTCCTATTTACCTTCTTTAGATGTGGAGGACAGACTTGATAAATACACTTTTAACCGGGTAAAGGAGATAATAGATGAACACCATCCTAAAATGATGTTTATTAACTTAAAGGGACCGGATTTTTGGGGACATGGAGCAAATTGGGAAATGTATCGATATGGTATTTTTCAAACTGATAGTATGCTGAATGCCTTGTACAACATTATTGAAACAGATACTGTGTATAAAGGAAAGACCACCCTTATAATGTCTAACGACCATGGCAGACATTTAGAAGGAATTCAGAACGGATATATTAACCACGGTGACCGTTGTATTGGTTGTACCCATATAAACTTTTATGCTTTTGGCCCCGATTTTAAATCGAATGTGGTAACAGGACATCAGCGCGAACAAGTGGACATTGCCCCTACTGTGGCTCAATTGATGGGCTATAAAATGTTTCAGGTAGAAGGCAAGGTGATGGATGAACTTTTTAAGGATTGATGAAAATGAGAATGAAGCTTACAATCTTGGTTTTGGCTTTTCCAATATTTATGCTTGCTCAAGAAAAGGAGAAGTGTAAGTATGGTTTGGATTTAGGAACAAGCTATACCCGAATTGAATCTTCCGAAAGGGTTGAATTTCAATTAGGTTTTAATGTTGAGCATAATGGAAGCATTTTCCGGCTGGCTCCCATTGTACAAACCTACTCTAGCGAGGCTAAAAACGACCCCAACAACTGGAAACTCACGGGTGTAGGTGTAGGCTACTTTAGGGATATAGAAACCAAATCTCCTCGCCTAAGTCTTACTTTCAGGATTGAATCTACGCTACAACAATACAGCAACACCTGGGGCGGTACTTTTTTCGACACCCAAAAGCAGGAGTATGTTGGTTACCGCTACGAGTCTAATGAATTGTTTTCTGCCAATACCATAGGTTACGGATTCACCTATAACTGCTCTAAAAAGTTTTATCTCCGCACTTTGGTAGCTGGGGGAGTGTATTTCTCAAATGTGAAAGGCGAACGTGAACATACCCCTGTTCCCACAAACGTTAGAGTGGATTTTAGAGGCTATGACGATTTTGGTTTCGTCTGGAAATCCACCTTGAGTATCGGGTATACCTTTTAATCTGCCTAGCTCAGATTACCCCACCATTTCAGGTTACTGCCAATCTAACACCAAATAGAATTTCCCTTTAATTATAAGAGACCCTCCTCGGCCTCAAACGGCCAATTTGTGACATCCTGACACATTCAATGTTTAAACATTGAAGTGGCGCGGTAGTTGTCCATATACTGATACAAACAAGAAAAGACAACAATGGACATTATTGAAGCTTTGAACTGGCGCTATGCCGCCAAGCAAATGAACGGGAAAAAAGTTCCTACTGAAAAGTTGGATAAAATTCTGGAGGCAATACGCCTTTCGGCTTCCTCGCTAGGCTTACAGCCTTACTCTATTATTAATATTGAAAACAGGGAAATCCGTGAGAAACTGAAAGCTGTAGCCAATAACCAACCGCAAATCACACAAAGTTCAAACCTATTGGTATTTGCTGCTTGGGATAATGTTACGGAAGAAAAGCTTGATGAATATCTGGCCGATATAGCCGAAACCAGAGCAATGAAGATAGAAGATCTGGCCGGTTTTAAACTGATGGGTATGGGCGTGGTTAACAGGCCTGCCGCTGAAAACTTTGAATGGTCGGCAAGGCAAGCCTATATAGCTTTGGGTACAGCTTTATTAGCTGCTGCCGAGCAAAAAGTTGACGCCACCCCAATGGAAGGTTTCAATAATGAAGAAGTAGATAAAATACTTGGATTAAAGAAAAAAGGTTTACGCAGTGTGGCCCTCCTACCCCTGGGTTACCGAGATGAAACTAAAGATTATTTAAGCAAGGCTAAAAAAGTCCGTAGAAGCAGAGAGAAACTAATACTTGAAATGGCTTAAGCATTTCAGTAACTATATAAATGCAGCGCATCAGTTAAACAACTGATGCGCTTTTTTTGCTTTGAGGCACTTAGGCACTTCTATTGTTTTGCCGTAACCTTACATTTGCTCTGCTACATTCACATCTTTATTATTAATGAACAAACCCATTGAGTTAAGAACCGTTTCGGTAACCCGCTACATTACTCCCTTAAGGGAAGGTGGATCGTTGCCAGCACTGGCAGAAGCGGATGATGACTTTAAATATGTTTTGAAATTTAGAGGTGCGGGCCACGGTGTAAAAGCACTTATTGCCGAACTACTTGGTGGTGAAATTGCGCGGGCTTTAGGGCTCCGCATACCGGAGTTGGTATTTGCTAACTTAGATGAAGCCTTTGGCCGTAGTGAGGGTGATGAAGAAATTCAGGACCTCCTTAAAGGTAGTCAGGGATTAAACCTTGCCCTTCATTTCCTTTCGGGTGCTATAACTTATGATCCTGTGGTGACAGAAGTAGATGCAGAATTGGCTTCAAAAATTGTTTGGTTGGATGCCTTTACCACCAATATAGACCGCACCTTCAAAAACACCAATATGTTGATGTGGCACAAAGAACTTTGGTTAATTGACCATGGGGCCACCTTTTACTTTCACCATAGCTGGGATAATTGGGAAAAGCACGCCATTAGCCCGTTTGCACTAATAAAAAACCATGTTTTATTGCCACAGGCCAGTAAGCTGGCAGAAGTAGATGAAAACCTAAAAGCGATATTGACAGATGAAAAATTGCGGGAAATTGTAAACCTCATTCCCACAGAATGGCTGTATTGGGATGATGTAGATTTATGTCAGGAAGAAATTAAGGAAGTGTACTTCCAATTCTTAACTAAAAGAAAAGCCCATTCATTAACCTTTATAAAAGAAGCTGAAGATGCCCGAAAGTTACTTTTATGAATATGCGGTAATCCGCTTGGTACCTCGTGTAGAGCGCGAAGAGTTTTTGAATGTAGGTATAATTATGTTCTGCAAAAGGCCTCGGTTTTTAAAAGCCAAGTGCCAAATTAATTCAGAAAAACTGGCGCTGTATGATAATGAGTTGGAACTATCGGTGATTGAAAAAAATCTAGAGGCTTTTCATAAAATATGTGTAGGTGATAAACAAGGGGGGCCTATGGCACAGGAAGATCATGCTTCGCGCTTCCGCTGGCTTACTGCCGAACGTAGTTCCAGTATACAAACTTCTCGTCCACACCATGGTTTTTCGTCCGATTTGGAAGCCACTTTGGTGAGGCTTTTCAATGAGCTTGTTTTGTGATAGCGAACAAGGAATGAAAAAGTAATACATAAATGAAAATAGCTGTAACAGCCGCCACCGGCCAACTTGGTGGAGCAATTATTAATGCACTTATTGCCCTTATCGGGAAAGAAAATGTAGTTGGGATAGCGCGTACCCCTTCCAAACTGGATGGGCTGGGAATTGAGGCCCGCAAGGGAGATTACTCGAATAAAGCTGATTTTGATTAAGCTCTCAAAGGTATTGATGCCTTATTATTGGTTTCAGGAATGGATGCGCCCGAAAAGCGAATTGAGCAACACCGAAATGTGATACACGCTGCTAAGCAAGCGGGTGTAAAGAAAATAGTGTACACGAGTGTACAGGGAGCTGAAGCAAACACGGCATTTTCTCCTGTAGTTCAAAGCAATCGCCAAACGGAAGATGACGTGCGGGCCAGTGGAATGGACTATGTAATTGGCAGAAACGGAATTTACATTGAACCCGATGTAGAGTACATTGATAATTATAAGAAAGCTGGTGCTATTAGAAACTGTGCCGGAGACGGCAAATGTGGCTACACCACTCGCCCGGAGCTGGCTTATGCTTACGCCAAAATGCTTTCTGAAGACAAGCACAACGGACAAACATATAATCTTAATGGAGAAGCCATAACACAATACCAACTTGCCGAGCATTTGAATAGTGCCTTCGGTACATCACTAAGCTATCTTTCAATGAGCGTTGAGGAATACAGGAATGAGCGCATAAATGAGCTGGGTGATTTTATAGGTACCATAATCGCAGGAATTTATCAGGGTATTAGAGAAGGGCAATCAGAAAACCCCAGTGATTTTGAAAAAGCAACTGGCAGAAAACATACAAGTTGGAAGGAATATTTTGACGGATTGAAGCATGAATAACCACCACATAGTTATTTAATCTCAACCGCTGTAAATGATTGATTTTTATTTACTAAGTAATTAATCCACACTGTACCTTTGCTAGCGATTTTTAAGAGGTGTAAATTTCTAAACACTATGCATGTGCTGGTGTTGGATGATATCCTATAATGAAAAGAAACATGAAAACAATACGTTGCACTGGCGTACCTGAGCACTTTAACTACCCTTGGCAAATAGCTTTAAAAAGCGGAGATTTTGAAAATGCAGGTATTAATGTTCAGTGGGAAGATCAATCCGGAGGTACAGGAGCCATGGCCCGCGATCTTCGCGATGATAAGATTGATTTGGCCATTATGCTTACCGAAGGTGCCTTAACTGATATTGTTAGAGGGAACCCATCTAAAATTGTTTCAACCTTTGTACAAAGCCCTTTAAACTGGGGTGTACATACTTCTGCCAAAGCGCATATTAAAAATACCGATGAAATTGAAGGAAAAACCTTTGCCATAAGCAGAATGAATTCCGGATCTCACCTTATGGCATTTTTGTATGGCCGAAATAAGGGAATCCAAATTTCCAGTACAGATTTTAATCTGGTGAATAACCTTGATGGTGCCAGGCATGCGCTAAAAGCCGAGCCCAATCAACTTTTTCTTTGGGAAAAATACACCACCAAGCCTTTGGTGGACAGTGGTGAGTTTAAACTTATAGACCATTGCCTTACCCCTTGGCCAAGTTTTGTGGTTGTGGTTCGTAAGGAGTATTTAAGGAATAATTCAGATGTGGTGGATCAAGTACTTTCTATAGTAAGCAAGTATGCCGATCAACTGCAAAATGGCACTAGCACAGCATTGCAAATTTCTAAGCATTACCACCTTGATTTGGAAGACGCCAAAGAATGGTTTAAAAGTGTGAATTGGAAAGTTGATTATCAACTTGAT
>CAXBJE010000272.1:0-5096 GCA_963975525.1 uncultured Owenweeksia sp.
TTTAATGGTAATAAAATAATAACCACAAGTGGAGGTGGCGCGATTGTAAGTAATAGTTCATATTTCGTAGAAAGAGCTCACTACCTGGCTTCCCAAGCCAGGGATAGCGCGCCACATTTTCAACATTCGGAGGTAGGTTATAATTACAGGTTGAGTAATATTTTGGCTGCTTTGGGAAGAGGACAAATGGAATATCTTACGGAAAGAATAGAGGCCAGACGTGCCAACTACAATAGATACTTCGATTTTTTTCAACAATATAATGGCTCTGGTTTTAACATAGAGTTTCAAAATGAGATGCCGGGGAGTTATAGTAACAGATGGCTTTCTACAATTGTAATAAACCCGGCAAAAAATAGTGGCCTTACCTCTGGGCAAGTTATCGCCAAAATGGAGGATGCAAACATTGAATGCCGACCTTTATGGAAACCCATGCACCTACAGCCAGTATTTAGCGCCACGCCCTATGTGGGAAATGGACTTTCTGAAGTACTCTTTAATAATGGCCTTTGTTTACCTAGCGGGTCCTCTTTGAGAGAAGAGGATTTTGATAGAATCTTCTCAGTTTTGAATCAATGCCTTACCAATATTGACTCTTGAATGACAGATAGTTATTACCAAACTAATAAAATATGGTAGGGGCGAAGTCTATTTTTAGAACGAATTTTAATAAATACGGATTAATGTTATTCGTTGATAATCAGTTAAAATCATTTTTTTATCAACTATTTAAAGTTATTAAGTAATTGGTATTTTACTCATTGCAACGCATTGATTTGATGGATATTAGTTACTTTTGGCGTCTTGTAAACCACTACTCCAGCCTAAAATGATTAAAAAATTTATTCTCAGCCATACCGATAGATACCTTGCCCGTTGGATAATATTACTTCTTGATATTTTTTTAGTGCTATGTGCTTACGCACTAGCCGTACTAGTTCGGTTCAACTTTGATTTTATTCTTTCTGCCGAAAGCGGAGCCCTCGAAAAACTTCCTATAGTCCTTATTTTTTATGGCATTGGTTTTTTGGTAAGTCGATCTTTTGTTGGCATTGTAAGGCATACCAATGTAAAGGATGCCATAAATATTTTTAAAGGCGCAAGCTTTGCTGTAGCCTGTCTTTTCGGATTATCGTTAATGGAGGGATTGTCTATTAATGATCGCGGTTTAATGTATGTGCCAAGGTCAATTTTGGTCATCCACTTTCTGTGTACCATTTTCGCACTTATCGGGTCAAGGCTGTTGGTTAAGTACATGTATGATACCATAATCGGATCAAAAAGAGCCAATCAAAAAAGGGTACTTATATATGGTGCAGGGGCATCAGGTTTAACCACGATGCACACACTCACCCAGGATCCTGCAAAGGATACTGAGGTAATAGGTTTTATTGATGACAATACAAACAAGAAAGGAAAGGCTATTGGTGGGGTTGTGGTGTACGAACCTAAGAAAGTTTTTACCACAGAATTTATTCAAAAGCACAGGCCCGGCCAGGTAATTATCTCTGTGCAGAAGTCTTTATCCAGCAAGCGTAAAAAGGAAATTGTGGAAATGTGCCTTGAGTTTGGCCTTCAGGTAAAAATTGTTCCACCCTTTGAAAATTGGATTCAGGGAGAACTTAGTGCAAAGCAAATTAAGCCTGTAAAGATTGAAGACCTTTTGGAGCGAGACCCCATAATTTTGGATAACGTAAACATCTCTAGGGAAATTAAGGATAAGGTAGTTCTTGTTACAGGAGCAGCAGGCTCAATCGGGAGCGAAATTTCAAGGCAGCTGTTGTACTATTCTCCCAAAAAAGTAATTCTGCTTGATCAGGCAGAATCTGCATTATATGATTTAGAAATTGAGCTTCACCAAAATCACCCCAAAGCAATTAAAGTTGCAGAAATGGTGATTG
Organism: uncultured Owenweeksia sp.; assembly: GCA_963975525.1. Taxonomy (GTDB): domain Bacteria; phylum Bacteroidota; class Bacteroidia; order Flavobacteriales; family Schleiferiaceae; genus Owenweeksia. The sequence goes on from CAXBJE010000272.1 coordinate 1,902, forward strand.
GTAACGTTGCGAATAAAAAACGGATGAAAAAGGTATTTGAGGTATTTGAACCCGATATCGTCTTTCATGCCGCGGCATACAAACATGTGCCTCTTATGGAGCACAATCCTTATGAAGCAGTTTTGGTAAACGTTTTTGGAACCAAGAACATAGCCGATCTTTCTGTGGATTATGGTGTGGAGAAGTTTGTGATGGTTTCAACGGATAAAGCAGTAAACCCTACTAATGTAATGGGTTCTACCAAGCGATGTGCTGAGATTTATACCCAAAGTTTGGGGAATAAACGAGGGGTAAAAACGCAATTTATTATTACCCGATTTGGTAATGTTTTGGGATCAAATGGATCCGTTATTCCGCTCTTTAAAAAGCAAATTGAAGCTGGTGGCCCTATTACACTTACTGACAAGCGTATTACCCGTTATTTTATGACAATACCAGAGGCTTGTAATCTGGTATTGGAGGCAGGGAGCATGGGGCAGGGAGGAGAGATATTTGTATTTGATATGGGGGAATCTGTGAAGATTTATGACCTTGCCAGAAAGATGGTTAAACTTAGCGGTCTTCAGTTAGATAAGGATATCGAGATAAAGGAAGTTGGCCTTAGACCTGGGGAAAAACTTTATGAGGAGTTATTGGCTATCAGAGAAAATACTAAACACACTCACCATCCTAAAATTCTTATTGCAGAAGTGGACAGTCACAGCTACAAGTCTGTGATGCACAGTTTTGAAGATTTACAGGAGGCCATGCAAGGCACAGACAACCTGGCTTTGGTGGGTTGTTTAAAGAAAATTGTTCCTGAGTTTATTAGTAATAACTCCATCTTTGCGAGTCTTGATCTCAAGAAAATCGTGAATGAATAGGCAATTTCGCTTTTTACTATTACTTTTTTTTAGCAGCCAGCTTTTTGGTCAATATCAGTATCAAAGGCTAAATCACATCAGAAGTTTACGTAGTTCAGCCCCACTGTACAGCAAGGCGGCTGATATTCATACCTCCATTCAACCTTTTGATACCTGGGAGATGGATTCTATTATTGCTGAAGGCTCGGAAGGATGGGAGCAATCCTTGACTTTTGATTATAAGCAATGGCTTTGGCGAAAGGCTTTTCAAGAACACCTTGTAGATGTAAGAGGCAGAAATTACTGGTTTACCATTGATCCGGTAGTAAACTTTCAAATAGGGGCCGACCGTGAGGATAATGGGGATTTAAAGTACGTAAATACCAGAGGATTTACCCTAGAAGGCCGCCTTGGAAAGAAGGTTACATTCAGCTCCTCCTATTTAGAAAATCAAGCTGACTTTGCAGATTACATAGGAAATTATACACGGTATAGGGATGTGGTTCCAGGACAGGGATTTGCTCGACCCTACAATAACGGAGGTTTTGATTTTGGCTTACCATCTGGTGAAGTAACCTTTACTCCGGATGAAATCTTTTCTGTCACTGCTGGTCAGGGCAGAAACTTTTTCGGAGAAGGATATAGATCCATATTTCTTTCTGATGCTGCTTTCAACTATCCTTTTTTAAGAATTGAGACCACATTTTGGAAGGTGAAGTACACAAACCTTTGGGCACAGCTTTATGATGTAAGACCGCAGGCTCAGGTTAGTTCTAATGGGGCACATGCTAAAAAGTACCTGTCATCACATTACTTGAGCATCAATATTACACCGAGGTGGAATGTTAGTTTTTTTGAAGCCATAATTACAGGTGACACAGCTCAGCAGACCGGAATAGATGCATCATTTTTCAATCCCGTTATATTTTATCGTCCGGTAGAGTTTGCTGTTGGCTCAAGGTCAGGTAATGCTCACATTGGTTTAGCCTCTTCTTATAAACTTGCAGATGGTCTTCAGGGGTATGGTCAGTTTCTTTTAGATGAATTCATTTTGGAGAGATTACTGGATGGGGATGGTTTTTGGGCTAACAAATTTGCTTGGCAAATTGGAGTTAAAGATTACAATCTAATAGGTTTAACAGGCCTGTTTGGCAGGTTAGAATACAATGGTGCAAGGCCATATACCTACGCGCACAGAAACCCTTTAACAAATTATGGTCATTATGGGCAGCCTTTGGCACACCCATGGGGGGCAAACTTTCATGAAGTTTTGGGGCAGCTTGTGTACCAGCGGAAAAGATGGGAGTTGGAGGCCAGACTCCATCTTGGGGTTATGGGCCTTGATACAAATAGTTCTGATTGGGGTGGAGATATTTACCTCCCAAGTGGAAACAGGGAACGGGCTATTGGAAATACAACTTCGCAAGGGGTAAAGGGCTCCTATACCTTTGTGTTGCTTAGGTTGGGATGGTTGGTAAACCCTGCAACAGGGTTAAAAGTGGAGGCTGGCGCCAGGATTAGAAACTTGTCCGCCACTGGTGTTACCCTTCCGTTTTCTTCAGGTTCGTCACAATATTTTTTCGTTGGTCTAAGAACCGAGTTTTTCAATACTTATTACGACTTTTGATCCCATGTGGAAAGAATTCAGGCCTACCATCCTTTTCCTGGTAAAGTTTTTTATAATCTATTTTGGATTTTCAATCCTTTACGGATTTTACATCAAAAAGTTTGATACTGCAGAGCCCTCACAGGTGGATGGTATCACTCATTTTATCTCACACAATTGTACCCAAACGGCTTCCCTTATGGGGTATGAGCCTACTATTGTTTTAGATGACCACCACAATCGTGATTATGCTGAAGAGGTTACTTATGATAGTATTTGGATGGATGGTATTTATGCCATTTCAGTAGAAGAGGGATGCAACGGTATTAATATTATGCTGCTCTTTATTGCCTTTGTGGTTGCCTTTGGCGGTAAGCTTACCAGCATGCTCATTTTTATTCCTGCGGGTATCGTATTTATTCATTTAGCCAACATCGGCCGGCTGATGATGCTCAGCCTCATAAACGTTGAGTTTGGAGGGCAGTCTTTTCACTTTTTCCATAAGTATCTTTTTACAGCCATCATCTATGTAGCGGTTTTTCTGTTATGGTACTTGTGGGCGGTAAAGTTTTCTGGTAAAAGCGTTTTTGGTAAGAAAGAGGAAGCATGACCTTAAGAAGACTGTTGTTTATTGGTGGGGGAGTTTTAGGTCTTGCTCTGGTTTATCTGCTGCAAAGCCGTTTAGATTTTTATACGCTTTTGTTTGAGTTCAAACTACCGAAGCCGATTGATTACGGTCAGTTAGAG
>CAXBJE010000273.1:0-5089 GCA_963975525.1 uncultured Owenweeksia sp.
CGTTGGTAACGGTTACATTTTTTACTTCAATAAAGGCACCTTCCCACTTTTCGCCAGTTACCAGTTTGTTTACCTGATTTTGGTCGTTTAGGTCACCCACTTTTACCCTTTGTGGGGTAAATGTTGGATTGTTTCCGGAAAGGATGTTTATAGAGTTATTGTTCAAAGGCTGGAATTGAGTAGCACCGTTGAACATACCTACAACACCTGTAATTTCAACCAAGTCTCCTGATATTAGAGAAGTAAAACCTGATGTTGCCTGGCTTGTGCTCCAGTTGACACCCATAACCTCAAGGCCTGTAAATGGACCAACGGCACCACCATTGGCAGTATCATTAACCCAAATAAAAGGACGTGTACCGTTAGCGCCATTAATGGAGCTTGATACTACTTCGCTAAGGTTACCAGCGGTAACTACGTAGCATACCACTTTTACAGTATCTAAATAATAGGCTGATGTATCATTACAGTTAGCAAGATCCGCAGAACTCACATTTCGGATGTCTTTAACCTGCACCAACTGCTGGCCAAGTAAGCTGACAGAAAAGGCAGCTGCAAATAAAAAAGTAAATAGATTTCTCATTTTCAATCGGGTTTATTTAATAATTACAAATTTTCCAGTAAACTTTTCTCCAGAGTCAAGGTCTTCAACGGAGTACATATAAAGACCACGGCTAATGATTTGACTGTCGAGGCTCAGTAGGTCCCAAGCGTGTTCGCCACCAGAGAATACATTGTCCTCAGCGTTTTCACTTCCAAAGGTTTTAAACCAGCGGATGTCAGCTCCATCATAATATTGGTCATGGTAGATTTCGTCAATAAAATCTCCGGCAACGGTATAAATTCTTATTTGGCAACGTTGGGGTAGGTTGGCAAAAATCATCTTGCGGCTCTCCTCCTGAAAGTTAGATTGGCCTTCCCAGGCAGCGCCATAATAGTATGGGTTTGGATAGGCAAATGGCTCATTGGCTTTCATATCCTTATTAGGGCCTTTGCCCGCAAAGGTTCTAAAGTCGTTGGCCAAAAAGCTTGATTCCAGCGATTGGATGTTTCTTTCATCATCCCCCTGATCAAAGGCAGTAACTGCCACGGCATTTTGCCAGCCATTATTCACGTTGTTTATGGTGTAATGAAACAGATAAACATTGGTGTCGCCTTCAAAAGTTTTTGGTTGGGCTAGCTTGATGTCATCAAAACCAGTATCGAAAAACAGACCGTTACCAGTACTGTCATATTGTGCGATGAGGTTAAGGCTACTCTGCAGATCATTTACGCCTTCCACATCAAAACCTACCTGGCTCAGGTAAATTTTAAAGCCTTCAAAGTCATACTTGTTGCTAATAGGGTCTAAGGTTTCCACCGAGTTGTTGGTCCAGTAAATATCAATTTTACCATCACCAGCAATTACTTTGGTAATAGGTGTTGCAGGAGGTGTGGGTAGTACAAAGCGGGTTATACGGCCATCGCCATCTACATCCTCACCCGGGTCTAAAACTCCGTTAAAGTTTACATCCTCACCGTTATAGGTTTCCTGAGAAAAGTTGGCATTACTTACCAGATTTTGACGCTGAGTAGCATTGTTGTCGGTATTAGGGTTTCCGTCCTCATTCTTCTTGGCCAACACATAGGCGAAGGTTACGGTAACTTCTTCACCGGGTTCAAATCTTGAAAATGGCCCAACTGAAATTAAATCTGAACGGTTACCGGCTTGTTTCAGCAGGTTTTGGAAATCAAGATTTCCCGGGCAGTTAGGGTCATTGGGGTTTTCCCAGCAAGGGGAGTGATTGAGACCTGTAGCCATTTTATCCAACCGCTGACCTTCACCGCTTGGGGCGGCAAATTGAGCTGTAAAATCATTAAATACCCATGCCTGATAGTTGGCCTTAAAGTTGTCCAACTCCCATTGGCCGGTAAGTTGGTTAAAGTTGCTATCCAATATGGGGCTGTGGAAACCTTCCTTGTCTTCGGCACCTAAAAACTTCTGGCCTATATAGCTATCGGTAAAACCGGGGTCACCCGTGGCATCAAAGCAGTACGCCATATTTAGAGAATCTAAATAGCCATTGCCTCCCTTATTGTAAAACTGCGCGCCACCCGTACCTGCTGGGGTTACATTAATGTTTCTGATAACGGTGTTGTTCCAAAGTCCTACATGCAAATCATCATAGTAGTTACTTCCGGTATTCTTAATCTTAAAGGTTACAAAAACCACAAAGTCAGAAAAAAGGTAGTTCCAGTTATAAGCTTCCATGGTGATTTTTAAACCCATGGGCTGATGGCTTGGCCCGCCTACGCGGATGGATGTACCAGGGTAAAACTGAACGGTATCGCTTAAAACGGAAACAAAATCCTCGTGAGAAACGGCATTTCCGGTGTAGTTGCGACTATCAAAAAGAGATGAACGAATTTGTAGAGGTGTCAGGGCAAAGGTTTCAAAACCACCAGCTCCGGGAGTATAGCCTGATGAATTGTCAAGTGCAGCGGTTGTAACTCTAACATCTGCGCCATTCTGCTTTCCGCCTACCCAAAGTCCTCCTTCAAATAGATGCTCAATACCCGAGCCTGCCGGGTACTCACAACTTGGCGTACCAGATCCATCTCGGTAACCATCAAAAGAATTTCCGAAAGTGGCAAAGTTGGTAATACCCAACCGCACGTTAGAAACGGAAGTTACCTTGCTTTCAAATGCCTGTGAGAAGCCGTTTGCACAGATAAAAAGTAAAAGTGTCCCTATAAATACCTTGAGCTTTGTCATGCCTTACTTCACAATTTTTTTGGTAACCACCACACCTCTTTTATCAGAGATTTTGATAAGGTAAATCCCCTTGTTCCACTCTTGAGTGGCTATGGAGATTTGTTGCTCACTTCCAGCCATTTTACCGCGGTAAACAGGCTTTCCGGTTATGTCACAAATAAAAATGTCATAGATGGATGTGGAAGGCCTTTTTCTATTCAATGTAAGCTCATTGCCAAATGGGTTGTTCATACTAAGTGCATCCTTTGCAGAAACTTCATTCAGCCCTATCCCGCTGGGGGTAATTTCATATTCGGCTACAACCGGCAGGTGGTCGCTGAAGTTATAAAGGGCATTGGCCACCGCTTGAGAAACAACTCCATTGGTACCGGCATTTATGGACTGGTTAAAATGGGCACCATCATTTCCAATGGCTTTCATCGTGTTAAACTTGTATTTAATGCTTTCGGCCCCTGTGCTTACGCTGGATGAGTGAAGGATTAAATCAAAGCGATCATCTAACCCACCACCAGAAAAACATCCGCTGCCAGAACTGTGAGTACTTTGGGTGTGAAGACCAGCATAGCTGTTATTGTTGTTCCATGAACCTGCGGCACCCGGGTCTACAAACCTTTCACTGGCCACTGTATAATTTACTGCATTTTGATAGGCCCCTTCACTGCTGGTGTAGGTGTTCATATCACCGCAGAAGATCACATTTTTGTCGCTTACATTCATGGTGAGGTGGTTCATCACCGCATCCATTGCGCGTTCTCTGTCTGTTTTATCGGAGGTGGTATTTCCGGCTTTTAAATGGCCAGTTACTATTGTAAAGAAGTTGGTGTCAGCGCCAAGTTTTAATCCCGGATCCTTATAATACATGCGGTAAAAATCTATTACCCGAACCAGGCTTTGGTTGTTGAGGTTGTTTGCCAATGCAAACTGGCTGTGCAGCACAAACAGGGTAGTGTCATAAAACATCATGTTTGCAATGCTGCTGCCTGTGGCGTTGCTAAAGGCGGCACTTGCAAACCTCGTCTCACCATCTGTATTAATTACATTGTTGAGGACTGATCTTGCGCCTGAATTGTCAGTAAATGCAACTATCTCGTTTACACAAAGTATGTTTGGGTTGATAGCCTTAAAAACCGTTTTGAATGCCTGATCTTTTGCTGTGGCGGTAATACCTTGGGTACAGGGAGCATTGGCATCAGGTACCTTATAGTACATAAGGTTGTAGGTCATCAGCTTAAAATCCTGTTGCTGAGCGGATAAACCTACAGTTAATATGCTGATAATGATTAGATAAACCTTTCGCATGTTGCCTTTTAAAAATCGCTGCGAAAGTAATAATTAAAAAGGGTAGGGGGATGGATGAACGTTAAGGTAATATCAATTTTAACTATTTGTCCTTATCATCGCCAAATAGATCAAACTTTATCCCCGAGTCCTCCTTCTTTTTATCATCCTTATCAGATTTTTTAAAGATGTCTTTAAGCTGTTTGCCTTGTTCTTTAAGGCCAGTATTTAAAGATTCGCCCATGCTTTGTCTGTCCAGCTCAATACTTGGATCCTCTATTGGGCCAACCATGCGTATGTAAATATTAGGGTCATCATCTTTTTCCACCTCCACCAAATGGTCATCAAATTCTGATTTGCGCTTTTTGTTTTTTCTGCTAGAGAACAAAACGTCAGATAGTTTCAGGCGGATGCTGTAATCAATTACATTATCAAACCCATGTTTACCCTGTAGGCCAAGGTCCATAACATTACTGTTAATATTCATCATGGGGATGATTACCTGAGAATTTTTGATGCTAATGTTGTTTTCGAGATAGGAAAACCGAACATCCTGCAATTCTTTGATATCAGCAAATCTTGAAAGTACCAGCATGGGTTCGTAGTTGGTAAGCCGCCCATTTTCAATGGAAAGATGGGATTGCATGAGCATGCTGGAAACATCAATATCTAGAGTGGGGCTCATAGTACAAGTTAGAGACATTTGAAGGTTTGCTACCCCGTACAGGTTATTATTGGTAATTTCTTGCTGACCAAAATTATTGAAGCTGATAAATAGCTTATTAATATTAACTGAATTGGCTTTTAGCGCGGCCTCCATACTATAGTTGGCAGGTTTTGTATCTATGCTAAGGCGTCCTTCAAATGTTCCCTCATCGGCTTTTAGGGTAATAGATTTGGCTTCAATTAATCCATTTTTCACATATAATTCCCCTCTTATGTCTGTGGCATAAAACTTATCAAACAGAAATTTGTCCACAGCAAGGTCCAGCTCCAAATCAAGCGCTTTTACAAACTCCAGATTGTACTCATCATCACTTTCGGAGCTTCCGCCCA
>CAXBJE010000274.1:0-5082 GCA_963975525.1 uncultured Owenweeksia sp.
CTCAGCAACAAACCCAATCCACTCTAGTGTACCACTATTGTTTTTCACATAGGTAAAAGTGCTATCCCCCTGCAGGTATCCTCCATCAGCAGATGGGTATTGCTTGGCAAAAGGGGCAGTGGAAAGATCTACTCCTTCCCAGTAAAACTGGGTCATTGGCGAATACAATCCTGCATTAGCGGTAAGCCCGGTGTAATTCAAGGTAACGTTTGCTCCGGAAGCCCCATTTACCACACCAACGGTATCGCAGGGAACAAGAACAGAACGTTCACCTGGCTCAAGCCAAAAGCCTACTCCAATGGTCGGTTGTGCAAATGCACCTATACTCAACGAGAAGAAAACAACGGCTGCAAGAAATTTTTGAGATGTAATATTATTCATAATTAAGGTTTTAAGTTAGTCTCTCTCAAATTTAAGAGTATATAATGTATTGAACAATAGATACATGAGCCATTAACATGGAAAGGACCATAATCAACAGAATAGTGTTGTATATGAATGGAATTTAAACGCAATTTGCAGCAAATTGGGAAGTCCCTGTAAAAGGATTATTTTACCCACTTTCGACTTTTTAAATACCCACATATGGAAACGCCAGAAACAAAAATTGAAATACGTCACCTGCTAATTGAGGACTATGAAGACCTGAAACTTGCAATGGTTGAGGCCTATACTGACTATCATGGTGACCCATGGCGACTAAAGGATATTGGCGTGTTATTAGAAAAGTTTCCAGAAGGCCAGATTGCGGTTTGCGTTAATGACATTGTGGTGGGATGTGCTCTTTCGTTAATTGTGGATTACGATAAGTATGGTGACAAACACACCTACGATCAAATTGTAGGCAACTACACCTTTAACACTCATGATCCTGATGGAGATGTGTTATATGGTATTGAAGTTTTTGTTCATCCCGATTACAGAGGGATGCGATTGGCCAGAAGGCTTTATGACGCCCGTAAGGAACTTTGTGAGAGCTTCAACCTGCGCTCCATAATTTTTGGCGGAAGGATGAGCAACTACGCCAAGGAAAAGGACAACTACTCGCCAAAAGAATATATTGAGCAGGTTAAGAACAATAACATTCATGACAAGGTACTTAACTTCCAGTTTGCCAATGATTTTCATGTAAAAAAACTGATAAGATTCTACCTCCAAAAAGATGATGCAAGTAATGACTATGCAGCACTAATGGAGTGGAATAATATCTATTACGAGGAAAAGGAAAAGCACATTAATCAGAAAAAATCAATTGTCCGCATTGGATTAGTTCAATGGCAAATGCGAGAGCTACGTTCGTTTGATGCATTGGTTGATTACATCGACTATTTTGTGGATGCCATTAGTGATTACCAGTCTGATTTTATCTTATTCCCGGAGTTGTTTAACGCCCCGCTGATGCAAGACTATAATCATATGGGAGTTTCTCAGGCGATTAGGGAATTGGCCGGATATACCGAAAGATTACGTGATGTGTTTGTTGAAAAAGCTGTGAGCTACAACATCAACATTATTTCAGGCAGCATGCCTTTACAGAGAGGAGACCAACTATATAATATAACCTACCTGTGCCGCAGAGATGGCACCTGGGACTATTACGACAAGGTACATATTACACCTGCAGAAAAATCAGAATGGGGAATGACTGGTGGTGATAAGGTAAAGATTTTTGACACCGATGCCGGTAAAATCGGAATCTTGGTTTGTTATGATGTGGAGTTTCCTGAGCTATCAAGAATTTATGCTGACCAGGGGATGCAAATACTATTTGTACCATTTCTTACCGATACTCAAAACGGCTATATGCGCGTAAGAAACTGCGCCATGGCTCGTGCCATTGAAAACGAATGTTATGTGGCCATTGCAGGATCTGTTGGTAACCTCCCAAAGGTTAGTAATATGGACATTCAGTATGCACAGTCAGCTATCTTCACGCCAAGTGACTTTGCCTTCCCCACAAACTGCATTAAAGCTGAAGCCACACCAAATACTGAAATGACCATTGTGGCCGATGTTGATTTAGATTTATTAAAAGAGTTGCATAATCATGGTAGTGTAAGAACATTAACAGACAGACGCCATGACCTTTACAAGGTTGAAATCAAGAAGGGAATTTAAAATTTAAGCTTTAGATCAATAAGGATATGGGGCCGCAAAAAAGGCCTCCGCTATAATAAACGACAGTACGGAAATGACGAATCCGAACATGAAAATGGTATAACAAATCCTGAGCAGGCGGTACTTTTTACCAAGTACCGCCCCCAGGTAATAAATATCTCTAATTAGGTTGCTGTACAGGTAATCACCATCCTTCATCATTTCCTTCATTCCATACTCATAGTCTTCCAGTTTGGCACCGTAAAAGTTTCCGAAGAATAAAAGGTTGGTGCTTCTATTGTCAATATCCTCTCGGGTAAACTTTCCTCTCAACACATTTGGCCTGGTAGCCAAAATGGCAAACACTATAGTGATGAGGCACACGCTGGTTAAGATAAGCGAAGGAATCATTAGATGAGGGTACTCTTCCAGATTTCTGACTAACAAACTCACCACTACCGATAAAATAATGGCGTTTATAGAAATCATGATGTTGGCCTTTGTATCTGCCATAGAGCTTAGGTCTTGAAGCCTTTGAAATTTCAGTTTCAACCAACTTTAAATTCTCAGTAATACCCTTGCCAAACCAGGATTTGGCATACTCTGTAAAAAAGCAGTGCCCTTCAAGAAAAGCCTTGTTGATGCTCAGCCAAGCCAGTTTATCCAGCTTTTGGCCCTTTACAAGTTCAATTTCCTGCCTAAGCAGTTCTGATTTTTTAAGATAACCTTCACTTCCTAAATGAGACAAATCCGAATCACATAATATCTGTCCTAATTGATCTTTGGGATTTTGAGGCATCTGAGTTGCCATAATGCAACTGGATACCCTCTCAATTTTGTCTTTTGAATAATTTCTTTCTTCAAGAAATTTTACTGCAATATCCCTGGATTGCTCCTCATGCCTTAATCCTCCGTTGCAATATCCTAAATCATGAAACCACGCTGCCAGAAGCACTATTTCACGCTCCTCTGCACTAACCTTCATTTCCTCACAAATCCTGGCAGCCATGTTCACTACCTGTTGGGTGTGGTCATAATTATGATAGGTCATTTTTTCAGAAACCTCATTTTTCAGAATTTTGCTGGCAAATTCTTCGGCCTCCTCCAAAATGGGAGTTAATGTATCCCTCATAGTATATACTAAAAAGTAGTCATGGGTGAATGAGGCCTAAAAGTATGCGATATTTGCCGGATATGAAATTTTTCAAATTCCTTACCCTGATTTGCCTGGTAGCCCTTCTTTTTTCGGGCACCATTACCACTTCGTGTTCTGGAGTGGCTTCGCGCCAAAATGTGGTTGACAGTCTGTTTCTTTACCTTGATGATGCCGACATTTATTACAACCTAAAAGAGCCTAACAAAAAGTACTACTTGCCATATGCCCTTTCTGAAGTATCAGGTCTCACCTTTATGGAACCTGCTACATTATTAATGGTTGAAGATGAAGGAGGCGAGGTTTACGAATACAATCTTGATAGCAGCAAAATTGTTAACTCCATACGCTTTACCCGTTCAGGAGACTTTGAAGGAATTGAGATTGTGGATGACACTGTTTACGTGCTGGAGAGTAATGGGAAAATCTACAAATTTGGGTTTACCAAAGAAGATGTTGCCATTGCCAAAAAAATCAAAACCCCTCTTGATGACCGAAACAATACCGAAGGACTTGGCTACGACCCTCGGCTAAAAAAACTAATTATTGCCACTAAAGAAGATGGAGATTATGATAACCACAAAGTAAAAGGCCGCGCGGTATATTCCGTTGATCCGCATACCGGCATTATGGATTCTACGGAGTTATTTTCCATCTCCACCACCACACTTACCAGGTTTTTTGAAACCGTAAAAAAGCAACCTTACGAAAAGGAGCGCTTCAAATTTGAGCCTTCATCTGTTGCTTACAATCCAATAGATAAAAATTACTACGTGCTTGCTTCTGTAGGTAAACTGCTGTTGGTGGTAAATAAAGACGGGCAAATAATAAGCTCGTACCCCATCTTGCCAAAAGTGTTAAACCAGCCTGAAGGTTTGTGTTTTGCACCCAATGGCGATATGTACATCTGTAGTGAGGGTGAAGGCGATAAGGGTTTTGTGCTCCGCTTTAAAATGTTCAGAAAGTAACTCCAGCCTTTTCTATTTCTGTAGGATGTGAGTAAAAACCTTTAACCGGGCTTACTCCGTACAATTCCAATTGTTCAGATTTTCCTCGTAAATCTGCGGTTCCCAAGCCTTTAAAAACAAAATTATCGCTCTTAGCGAGCTTGTTGTAAACGGTATCTGAAATAATGAAGGACTCACTAAAGTGATGACATTTTTCAAGCATTCGGGCGGTGGTATTTACCACGTCACCATGAAAGGCAATTTCCACTTTTAGCTGACCTACCTGGGTAGAAACCACCAAACCGCCATGCAGGGCACACTTAAACTCTGGAACTATTCCAAATTTGGATAGATAAAACTTGCTTCTGCTTCGCAACAAATCCTGAAAAGCAAAGTAAATCTCCAAACAGCGTTCATCCTTATAACCAGACTTGCAAAGCCAGGTAAGCACCACCTCATCTCCCACATATTGATAGGTTTGAGCTCTATAGTCCAGTGATATGCTGGCCAGGTCATTAAAGCACTCCTGTATTAACCGGCTCACCTTTTTATTGCCCAGCGTTTCAGCCAACTCGGTTGATGAGTTTAAATCGAGGAACATAAAAATCCTGTCCTCCTCGCGGGGTCGGTTATAACGGCCAACCATAACACTGATAAAGTTTAGTGGGCCAACCAACCGATACAGCCTTCTAAAAACCGAAACAAAAAATATTATCCCAAAAACAAATACCAAAAGAGGTAGCAAATCTGCCGTATCAAGATAATGCCATAGATACGCTACGGTGGAGTTATAGCTTATTCTCTCATAATAATCAAAAGACATTATTATGGTTAAGCCATAAAGAATCAAAACTAAAAACTGAGCAATACTTTTTACAAGGATGG
>CAXBJE010000275.1:0-5079 GCA_963975525.1 uncultured Owenweeksia sp.
GATACGCGAAAAAGCCAGTTGGGGCCAGCAAATAAAACTATGGAGCAGTAGTGTTGTATTGTCACTCCAGCTATCTCGATTAAAGAACAATGTTTCCGCTGAACTGGACGCCTTGCTAAAGGAGACCAATGATGAGATTTTTGATCCATTGAATCGCGAAATTCAAAAGGCAGAGAAATTACTGGAGCATATTGGTAATCTTATTGACGAAGATCGAATGGAGGATGCTTCTAAACTGACGGTTACCTTAAACCATAAGGCCTCTTTTGATGAGATTCAGGTAAATGAATCTCTACAATTGCTACGGCACTTTACACGGAAGTTACCTACTTCTGTTACCACCTTTACTGATGATGATGTTGAAGTAAATATTGATGCAGCCTATTTAACAGACTACGTTGTGGAGATGCAACTAACCAGCGAGTTACAGGCTTTATTGATGGAATTACCCTCGCGAGCATCCTCTTCAATATCTACCATTGCTAATAATATGAAACTGATGGGTTTTACGCTTTCGGCTGATGTGGAAGAGTCAGAAGGTGATTTGGCGGTAGATGAAGTACTTCCAAAGTGTATTAAGAGTTTGGAGGAGTCTCGTGAAGCCCTAAACGAAGTTAAAGTTGACTTCTACAATAAGTTTGAGACAATAAAAAAAGAAGCCTTTGATGGCCTTACGGTGGCCAGACTTTTAGAAAATGCACCTATTGCCAGGAGAGAAAAAAAGAATGACGGGATAAACTATGATAAATCGCGGTTTTACAGCAGATGGTTAAACCGAACCGGACTTATGATTCATAAGTATTCCAGGATAATCAATACCCATAAGGATGAATTGCTTTATGCTGAATTTAAAGCCAAAAATGCGAAGGATGAAAGTCCACATGCATTCATCCGAAATTTTTATGAATCTGTGTCACCTTCATCTGAGGTCTTATCCGCGCTTCCGGTGTACTATAAGCAGCTTTTTGTTGGAAAACATGCCCCAAGGGAAAATCTGTTTATTCACAGGGAGCGGGAGATTCAACAGGCAAAAGAGGCTGTAAAACGATTAAAATTAGGTTCGGGTGGCGCAATAGTAGCCTTGGGTGATTCCCTTTCGGGAAAATCCTTTTTTATTGAAATGGCCAGTCGCATTATTGATACCGAATTTGTGTATCGAATAGACCCACCTCCCACGGGAAGTACCAACCCCGATAATTTGTTGAAAATAGTTGCTCACCAAATAGGAGTTGAGCCCCGAGGCATTGATACTTTTGGTCAGGCGCCAGTTGGTTCAGTTTTCTTGTTTGATGACCTGGAGCTGTGGTGGGCGAGGCATGCCGAGGGATGGAAAACCATTGAGCTGTTTTGTGATGTGGTGGAGCGCTATAGCCGCGATTACATTTTTATTGTGAGCATGAACTCCAATGCATATCGCCTTATTAAAAACAGAAGAAGGTTTGCCAATGCGTTTATAGAAACCATACCTATGGCTCCTTTTACGCTTAAAAAATTAGAGGAAGCGCTTGTTGAGAGGCACAAAACCGGTGGTTTACAAATTCAATTGGACGGTGTTTCAGAGGCTAATATTTCCGCTAAAAAGCAGAAGGCATTTTTAGAAACCGTTTTGGAAAAAAGCGATGGTAATATTGGCGTGGCCTTTAATCTCTGGCTTGGTCATATTTCTAAAGTTGATAACAAAGTGCTTATCATGAGGTCAGGAAAATACAGGGATTTACCCATTGTGACAGATAAGTTATGGTTGATTGCACTGGCCCAACTGTCGGTTCATAAAACTACTGGTCCTAAAAAGCTTTCACAGGTATTAAGCTTGCCTCAGGGCGAAACTTTGAGTTTGTTATCCAACTTAAGAAGAGCCGCTCTTATTGAAGACATTGCTGGTGGAGGATTTCAAATTTCGCCATATATGCAACCCTATGTGATCAAAAGGCTTAAAAAACTTCAACTCATCTAAGTAAAAACCTATGAAAGATATTCAGGAAGCGTTGAACCTAAACTTGTGGCCCTTACTTACTGTAGCCCTTTTTGGGCTAGTTTGTTTTTTTATTATTCGATTATTGAATAGGATGTTAGTGGCAACTACAGCAGTGGCTCCATGGATGGTAAGCCTCAAGGAAAAATGGCCTGTTTTAGAACGGGTTTTTTGGGCCCTTTTCATTTTGGGTTCTCTAGGAGCGCTCATAAAGCCAAATCCGCTGGTAGGGGCCATCCTTGCAATCTTAATACTCGCTTCAACCTGGGTGTTCATCAAAAACTATGTCTCCGGAATTATTATTATGGCAGAAGGAGGCATAAAAGTGGGGCAGTCTATTAGGTTCGATTCTTATGAAGGAAAAGTGGCGAGGTTAAATGCTCTAAATTGTGATATTGAACTTGACGATTCGGGCAAGGAAACTCTAAAAGTACCATACGCTACACTAGCCTCTCAGCTTGTGATTAAAACAAGTCCATCAGAAAATGTGGTTAGTCAAATTTCCCTTTTGGAGATTGAAAGGAACCGTGACCCACTTTTGGTAGAAGGGCAAATTGAAAATACCTTAATTAACATGCCTTGGCTTGTTGCTGAAGAGGGGTATTCAATAGAAAGACTGGATAATGGCGAAGACCATTATAGATTTAGGGTAGTGCTTCATGGCATTGATAAAAAACAACTGAAGCGGGGAGCCGAGCAATTAAAAACCGTAGTTGAGGCTAAACATTGAAAGTTATTACCTTAAATTGATATCTAACCACGTGCTACAGCCAAAATTTGGAGTAGCACCCTGTGCTAATTAGCAGTTTTCCTGACTACAGTTACAGTGCTTTACTTCTTAAAAACGCTATCACTCTTTTCAAAAGACTTAAACTCTATTCCGTAGCCGTCAGGGTCTTTAAAAAACATTGACATCTGCTCACCTACCGTTCCCGAGAATAGCTTCCGTGGCTCAATTTGAAATTCGGTATTTTCTCTTTCAAACTTGGCTTTCATAGCATGCCAGTCATCCCATAGTAATATGGCACCAAAGTGACGAACCGGTGCCTCAGCCTTTTTACCGGTGTAAAATTTTGCGGGGACAACTAAAGATGGGCGCACTACTGCAGTAAGTTGGTGCCCAAAAAAGTTAATGTCAATCCAGTCGGAGGCCTCACGACCAATGGAGCACCCCAGTTTGTTTACATAAAAATCTCTGGTTTCATCCAGATTTTTGATGGCGAATGAGAGGTGAAATTTCGATTCCATTTTAAAATTGATTTAAGATTAAAACTATGATCAGAACAAAATTTAGGTACTCAAAAAAAATGTTTTAGCCGAACCAGGCTGGTTTAATTACCCTCCTCCAACTGCGGCATGGGCTCTGCATCAAAGGGAAAGTCATCCGCAATATCATCAGCTTTAACTGCTGCTTTGCGCCTGCTGGCAGCAATCATTCCTGCAGTCATTACCAAGCCCGTTGCAATTATGATAAACAATATTATTCCGGATTGAAACTCGCTATTGATGTGTTCTGTAGGAATTGCATAAAACAACAATACGGTAATCAATCCGCGAGGAGCAATCCAAAGTTGTGGGCTTAAATCCTTGCCAATAAAAATTCGCAGAAAAATCCATCGTACTGCATAAATGCTTCCCAGCAGGGCAAGGCTAATAAACAACACATCAAGATTTAATAAGCTGGAGAGGGCAATGCTGGCTCCGAAAATCACAAAAAAAAAGGTTCGTACAACAAAAGCAGTCTCAAGAGTAACCACATGAAGGCCGTGTTCCATCTCGTGAAACTTTTCGTGATGAAGCAGTTTGTTTAAAAAGCCTTTAAAGAATAGTTTGCTGTTGCTCACAACCAATCCAAAAACAAGGATGATGATAAGCGGGGAGAGGTGCATTTTTTTGCCAACAGAGTAAAGCAATAATAGCATCGCGATAAGCAGAAATAGTTTGGCTCCTCCTTTTATATGTTGAAAAATAGACAGCAATACATAACTGGCCACAACAGCCACTGCAATGGTGACTCCGAGACTAATAAAAAAGTCGGCTACCGGGTTTCCTCCATGTCCCCCCGTTTCAATAGGTACAGATGAATCTATTACTCCAATGATAAAGTAGAAAAGCATGATACCGAGTATGTCGCTAAACGTACTCTCGTAAATATGAAACTCCTTTTTGTGTTGTGCCAGATTACCAACACTGGGAATAATAATAGCGCTGGAAAGTATGGAAAGAGGTGTAGCATAAAGCATAGATTGCCACCAGGTCATATCATCTACCATATAGTATATGATAGCCGCAGCACTAACCACAGAGCCTACAAGGCCCAAAAGGGCTACTATCAGGGATTTGCCAATTAAGCCGGCCTTTTCTTTTTTTAGTTCCAGTTCAAGGGCCGCTTCAAGTACAATCATAATCAACCCCACAATACCAAGTATCTCCAGTATAGGGAAGAAGTTTACGTTTTCAATGCCAGCATATTCCAGTAAGTATTGCACCCCTACTCCTAGCGCAATTAACATTAGTACGGCTGGGATATTGGTTTTTTTAGCCACCATGCCAAATAGAAATGACAGAAGTACAATAATGCTCGCGGCTATAATAAAGGTATAAGCTCCTAATGACTGCATACAATTGTGGGTATCTCGATTGTATAATTCAACGAATCAACTAATCCAATTTGTTATGCGAATATAGCAGATGAGCCATCAAGCCTGACATACGGAATGATACTTAAGTAAATATTATTTTGTGAAATGGATGTACAGAGATATCCATAATCTGCTTATCCAGATTCGGGACGCTAAGCTTTTCAAAATGACAATTACGTTATCGGTTTCGGGTTAATTTCAGGTGAAGAGGGGTTTATAACCCATTCAATTTAAACAATGTAGCATTTGGCAACATTATAGTTTAGATTAAAATCAATACACAAACTATAAATTCCAAATCATGAGAAAGTTTTTTAGCCTCGCTACCGCTTCTATTATGGTAGTAGCATTTTCCACGTCATGTGTTTCTAAGAAAAAATACGTAGCCGCGGAAACGCATATTGACAAATTGCAGCAGGACAGCACCCAGTTTGTTGCAAACATCAACAAATTAAAAACAGACCT
>CAXBJE010000276.1:0-5053 GCA_963975525.1 uncultured Owenweeksia sp.
CGATTGGTCGCCTGAATCTGCGGCCAGGGAAGTGAAAATGCTTAACCCCACCGTAATTGAGGAAAAGTTTCCAAAATTTGCCGCTCAATTAAAAGAGCGCCATTCCCCGGAAGATTGGAAAAAAGTTCTCCATAAAACTGCAGAAATGATGCTGGCCTTGGGAAATGGAGATGCCAATAAACCTGCTGACTTTAATAATGTAAGTTGCCCCGTACTTATAACTGTTGGTAGTGCCGACAATATGGTTTCGATAGAAGAATCTCAGCGAATTGCCCAAGCCATCCCCAAAAGCACCTTTGAAGTATTTGAAGGTTTTAAGCACCCCATTGAGCAGGTGGATGTGGTGGTATTGGCGGAGCGGATTTCTGCCTTTTTGAATGATAGATGATCGGCTAGTTTTTCACCACTTTAAATACTGCCTTTTCCCCGAGTCCATTACATACTTCCAAAAGGTAAATACCAACAGGGCCATTAATATCAACCTCAAAATCACGATTTTCTGGAACCACATATGTTGTTACAACCTGCCCCGTAATTGTCCTTAAGCAAATCTCTTTAACTTCTACATCCATGCCCACACTTAAATTCAGCTTACTGTTGGTGGGATTAGGGTAAATACTGATCTGTGTCTTCCAATTGTGTCCAAATTCTTCGGTTCCCACATTGTTTATTGTGTAACAAGCAGAAGTATCGTAACAACCATTACTGGACAACATTACTGCGTAGTTTCCATTTTTAGTTGGAGTAAAGGATTGTAAAGTAGCGTTTGCAATGGGTGCCATGTTACTGTCACAATTAAGCCAGGTATAGGAGCTAGCGCCACCCAAGGCTGTTAGGGTAATTCCTGTTTGACTAACTGAAGTATCAATCAGACAAGGCTTGTTAAGATACAGTTTAGCCATGTAGACGTACTCTTCTTCCCTGTACCCAGTAACCAAAACGTCTGGGTAATTATCATTATCAACATCCACCAGCTTCACCTGCCCAAGAGAGGCTCCTAAAAAAGGTGAATCTTTTACTCTTTTGAACATCCCGGTTCCATCATTAATGTAGAGATAAGTAACTAGTTGATACCTCGTATTACCACTAATTATAAGATCCGGATCACCATCCTGATCGATATCTCCAAAGGATACTGAAGATTGATACAAAGCAAATAATGGCACATTTAGTAATTCAGTAAAAACTCCATTTCCATCATTAGAATAGAGGGTGGTGATTCTAGAATTTTGCGCATCCTCTCCAGTAATTACTATATCCAAGTCGCCATCCATGTCAATATCTGCAAAATCCACATCCCCATATATGACGCCCTTTAAAGGAGTATTGGTGATTTCAGAAAAGCCTGTTCCGCCATTATTTAGGTAAAGTTTAGTAGTTCTATCATTACCATTTTGGCCCGTTACAACTAAATCTGGATAATTATCATTATCAATTAATGCAAAATCAACGGACCCATGTCGCACCCCAGTAAATGGCATCCCACTTACTAATGTGAAAACACCATTTCCATTATTTTTATATAATCTTCCAACATAAGTCCATTGAGTACCGGGAAAGTGAGTATAACCCGTTACAAATAAATCCAGATCGTTATCCTGATCATAATCTGCAAAATCAATTGCAGCATTACTCAACCCTTCTGAAAAAATATCGTGACTAAAGGAAAAAGTTCCATTCCCACTGTTTTTATACAATTTCAAAAGCTCATTTCCATATAAATCTGAACCTGCAATAACCACATCCTGATCATTGTCACCATCAACATCTGCAAAACGAACAGAACTCCCACGAATTCCAGGAAACGGGGTATTATTTACACGCGAAAAACCTCCATTACCATTACCTTTATACAAACTGGATGTGCAAGGTTGTTTACCGGTATAAACCCCTGTTTTACCTGTTACCAGTACATCCAAGTTGCCATCATTGTCTATATCGGCAAAATCAAAAGACCCTTCCGCAGTGCCTTCAAAATGATTTCCAGTAACCTCCTTAAAATTACCAGAACCATCATTTATATATAATCTTGAATTTCCATATAATCCAAAAGTGTGATACTTTCCAGTAATTAAAATGTCTAAATCGTTATCGCCATCCACATCTCCAAAAGTCATAGATGACTCCGTTACAATCCTAAAGTCTGAAGCCAAGACTTCAGTAAAAAAACCAGAGCCATTATTTTTATATAATGTAGGGGCCTTATACTGTACTCCACTTATTAATAGGTCCAGATCGTTGTCACCATCAACATCTAAAAACTGACCAAACCCTTTACTAGTAGCTTGTAAAATGTTGAGCGTATCCTTATAAAACTGGCCTGTACCAGCATTGACGTACAATTGAGAGTGACTGCTTGCCGCTGAGGTATCTCCTGTTATTACTACATCTAAAAATCCATCTCCATTAATATCACCAATATCAATTGATCCATTATCTACACCTTTAATCACGTTACCAGTATCTCTCTGAAATAGCCCTGATCCATCATTTAAATAAATCTCAGAGACTCGACTTGACCATGCGGTATCACCTGACATGATAAAATCCATATCGCTATCATTATCAACATCCAAAAATTTTATTGCGCCATCATGTACTTTAGAGAAAATTGAACGACTATCAAGTTGAAAAACACCATTTCCATTATTAAGATAAAGCTGACAATAATTTTTATAGGCCATATCCTGACCTGTAATCATAACATCCTGATCTCCATCACTGTCAACATCGGCAAAGGCAACAGCACTATGTTGCACATTTGGAAATGGAGTACCAAAAACCTCTGTAAAGTTTCCAAAACCATCATTGGTGTATAGTTTAGTAAATGCAGGAAAAGCTTTTCCACACATAATTAAATCTTTATCACCATCTCCATCAATATCCGCGAAAGCAATAGCTCCCTCCTCAAAAGAGGGAAAGGTATTGTTCTTAATAGCTCTAAAATTGCCTAAACCATCATTCATATACAGAATGGTAGCTCTCAGAGCATTGTAGCCCCTACCTGCAATAATGGCATCCCAATCGCCATCATTATCCACGTCACAAAAAACAACATTGCCATTTGCTACCCCCTCAAAAAAGGCCAGATTACCCGGCTCTGGAGCCAAAGGTGGAGCTAATTCAAATTGCCTGGTCTGAGCAATAATTGAGGTTCCCACAAACAGCATCCCACATAGAATTACAAGTCTTTTGAGGCTACAATCAAAGTTTATATTAGTCATATTATATCGCTGAACTGTAAAGATTATATGTCATCAAAAATAGTGTTCGTATTCTACATTTTCAGTTTTTTTCCTACCCCTACTATTCCATTATCGCCTCCTAAACCCCTTCCCCTATATTTGCCGCCCAATTCAAAGCGCATCCCATGTCTGCCTCTCTCATTCCCCATATTTCAAAAAACCTAAACATAGCAGCACATCAGGTGCAAAACACTGTTTCCCTTTTGGGGGAGGGCGCTACCGTTCCATTTATCTCTCGCTATAGAAAAGAAGCTACGGGCAGTTTGGACGAAGTGCAGATTGACAATATTCAACAAGAGCTGAAAAAACTGGAGGAGATTGAAAAACGCAGGCAGAGCATTTTGGAAAGCATTTCATCCCAGGATTTGTTAACCCCGGAACTGGAGGCCAAACTGAAGGCTAGCTGGAATTTAACCGAACTTGAAGATTTATATCTGCCCTATAAACCTAAACGTAAAACCCGCGCTTCTGTGGCCCGCGAAAAAGGATTGGAGCCTTTGGCAGGAACCCTTATGAAGCAGGACATCAGCGATGTGGAAGTTTTTGCACAGCGCTTTGTGAAGGGCGAAGTAGAATCGGTGGAGGATGCTTTAGCGGGAGCCAGGGATATTATGGCCGAGTGGATGAATGAAAGCGCCTATGCCCGCACCACCATCCGCAGGCTTTTTAGCCGTTCGGCAGAAATCAGCTCAAAGCTGGTAAAGGGTAAAGAAGAAGAGGCCGCCAAGTACCGTGACTATTTTGAATTTAGTGAACCGCTAAAGCGTTGTCCCAGCCACCGGATGCTGGCCATTAGACGGGGAGAAGCCGAAGGCCTGCTTCGTGTTCACATCTTACCAGATGAAGAGGAAGCATTGGCTGCACTGCATAAAATCTTTGTTAAAGGAAGAAATGAAGCCTCTGAGCAAGTGGAGCTGGCAGTAAAGGACTGTTATAAAAGGTTACTGAGCTCATCTATAGAAACGGAATTTAAAAATAGTAGTAAGGAAAAGGCAGATGTTGAGGCTATTGCTGTGTTTGCCGAAAATCTTCGTCAGCTACTAATGGCGCCACCCCTGGGCCCAAAGCGGGTTTTGGCCATTGACCCTGGTTTTAGAACCGGATGTAAAGTAGTAGCACTTGATGAACAAGGCGGGCTGTTAACCAATGAAAATATTTATCCGCACCCACCACAATCTGAAAGTGGGCAGGCGGCTGCCAAAATCAGTCGTCTTATAGAAACCTATAAACTGGAGGCCATTGCTATTGGTAACGGCACTGCAGGCAGGGAAACCGAAGACTTTATCCAGCGGAAGCTGAGACTACCGCACGGTGTGGAGGTTTATGTGGTAAATGAGGCCGGAGCTTCTATTTACTCAGCCAGCAAAGTGGCACGAGAGGAATTTCCAACTTATGATGTTACCGTGCGTGGCGCTGTAAGCATAGGCCGCAGACTAATGGACCCATTAGCCGAGCTGGTAAAAATTGACCCTAAAAGCATTGGTGTTGGCCAGTATCAGCATGATGTAGATCAAAACAAACTGAAGGATAGTTTGGATAAAGTGGTGGAAAGTACGGTAAACCAAGTGGGTGTAAACCTGAATACTGCAAGTAAACACCTGCTCACTTATGTTTCTGGGTTGGGACCAAAGTTGGCTGAAAATATTGTAAAACATCGGGACGAAAACGGAGCATTTTCATCCCGTAAGCAATTGAAGAAAGTAAGCGGATTGGGGCCAAAGGCTTTTGAGCAAAGTGCAGGTTTCCTTAGGATTGCGGATGGCGATAACCCATTGGATAATTCGGCTGTACACCCCGAAAGCTACGCG
>CAXBJE010000277.1:0-5041 GCA_963975525.1 uncultured Owenweeksia sp.
TTATCAAGATCTGGCGCTCCTACAATTACCTGAGCAGGACCAGTAGTAGTTTCATTCCAGTAGAATATACCATCAGTTACTGGGAAATATGATGAAGCAGCATCAAGAACTGGGTCATCATCCAAATAACGCATACGTCCAAAAAACACGTGAACCTTACCTGTGTTATCAATAATTACGGCACCAGAGTTGTCAGAAGTTTCAACCGTGTCGGCTATACCGTCATTGTTAACATCAGAGATTGCACCCGCTGCGCCTGGGTCATATGCATCAAGTCCATTGTCCCAGAACTCAGTTCTGGCCCAGGTATTTCCGTTATCTGTTGATTTAAGGATAAAAGATTTTTCATAATCATTGAAAACAGCAATAGCTACTGTATTGCCTTTCGCGTCAATAGCGTAGCTATCTCCGCTAAACCCAAAGTGATCGGCAGTATCAATGTGTGGCAAAAGGGAGTCTTGGATATCCCAGGTAAAACCTCCGTCTTGCGATCTCCAGTATAAAAGAGCACCATCAAAGTTTTTGTAAATATTACCTGAGTTAGCTACAGGTGTAGATATGGCAATAACGTGAACCGTTTTTCCATTTGTTCCACCTCCAATAGCACGTGGCCACAGGCAACCATCAGTAAGAGACGTAAACATTGTGTTTTCCGTCCAGTTACCAAAACCTGGTGTGGCTCTAACATTTGAAACCATGTTGGCCCCCGAGTGGGTAATAATAAACTCAGATGTATCGGTAACTACGATTGATGGCCAACCAACACGAATACTTTCTACACGACTTGTGGGTTTAGCACCCCAAGTGGTGCTGTTATAAAAGTTGTATCCCGTACCGCGGTCAGAGTAAGGATCGGTTGCAGCTGAACCTGTCCATGTTCCTGAAACCTGACCGGTTGTAGGGTTATATTGAAGTCGGTTATCAACACTACCGTTAGATTGTAGGTCATAGAATGTTTCTCCAATACTGGCAAAAGCCAAAACAGATTTTTTGGAGTTTGGAATTACTGGAACACCGACTGTGTGCTCAGCACCAGTATAGTTTTTCTTAATCATGGGTGCTGCCTCGTTGGCAACATTAGGGGCAATGGCTGCCTGCTGAGCACTTATTTGTAAGCCAGCAATGGCCAATGCAAAGAATAATCCTCTTTTCATATCATAGCAATTTTAGGGTGCATTTCGCCAAATATAACATTTATTTAACTCGGCTTTGGTTAGTTGCGGTACAAAAAAACCCGATGAAGATTCATCGGGTTTCCTGTTTTATAACGTTTGTAAGAATATTATTCATTCTTAGTAATGTCTCCTTTTTTGGTGGAGTAATTTAGTTTCAACGCCTCAGCTTTTCTAAGCTCCTGCTTAACATCAGAGATTAACCCCATTTTTACATTTTGGTCTGCCTTTATAGAAACAACCATCAAAGCTCTTTCAGCTTCATTAATTTCTGTTCTTTCTTCAATAATAAATGGCTTTATTTCTGCCAATCTTGCAAAGGAGTCATTAAGCTGGATTCGAGGTTCGGCTCCTAAAGTAGCGCGTAAACTCTCTTTTGGCTTCCCAACGTAAACGTAGGTCACCAAATTCTTTTTTTCAAGCTTTTTGATTTCTGAGGCATAGGGCTTCTGGTTTTCAACCAAAAGTGTTACCTCCCTCATTACAGTTGTAACCATAAAGAAGAACAAAAGCATGAAAACGATATCAGGAAGGGAGGCCGTAGAAATAGCCGGTGTACCTCCGCCAGTACTCTTTTTAAACTTTGACATAATAATCTATAATGCTAAAGGTTCTGCTTCTGAAATTTTTTGAGGATAAGCATCTGCCATTTCTTGTTGCTGCTCTTCTGCTAACTGATCAAAGTCTTTTCCATACTTTCTGTTAGCGTATTCGTTTCTCAGTTCATTTATAGCTGCTACCAACTCATTTTGTACTGAAATGTAAACCTTGTAAGAAGTGCGTCTATCGTTTTGAAGAGAAATAACAGCTTTACTTGGACTATCGGAAGATGCTGGATTTCTTAAACCCTGGCAATAATCACATTTACCATTACCATTGTTATCCAAAAACTTCTTTGCCGCCTCTCTAAGATCCTCAATAGTTGCATATTCACCTTCAACCAAAAGTTGATCATTACCATTTACCAATACAGTAAAAAGGTTCTTTTGCTTAATTGGTGGAGGTGTTTCTGTAGGCGGCTCCCAAGGTGGTAGCTTAGTGCTAATACCTGAGTCAACATCCATTGTAGTGGTTACCAAAAAGAAAATCAATAGTAGGAAAGCGATGTCGGCCATCGATCCTGCGTTTATTTCTGGTATGCCTCTTTTATTTCTAGCCATTTTTCTTAAATAAACGGATAACTTCAACGTAAAGTATGGAGGCAAAGGCAATACCAATCAATAAATAAAAGGTAACGAGGCCTGCCCCAACAATTCTCGATGTGCCTTCCGATACTTCAAGTTTTGCGAAAATATCGTTGGCATCAGTGCCAGTGCTAAGTCCATAAGAAATACCGCCAAGTACAACTAAGGCAACAATCCCAATAAGAGCACTTTTTGCAGCTTCGGGGTGAGAGATAATACGAGCTACAGCAAAGAATAAGATTGCCAGTACGCAAACTGCCACCAATACATAGGTGAAATATAGCCCGTATGTGCTAATAAATTCTGCCATTGTTAATCTAATTATTTGTGGTTAGCACCGTGCTTGATCAATAGATCAATCAGTGAAATAGAGGCATCTTCCATGGTATTAACAATAGAATCAACCTTTGCTACAATGTAGTTATAGAAAATCTGAAGTATCATAGCTACGATCAAACCGAATACGGTTGTAAGAAGTGCCACTTTAATACCACCAGCTACAAGTGATGGAGAAATATCTCCAGCTGCTTCAATCGCATCAAAAGCACCAATCATACCGATTACAGTACCCATGAAACCAAGCATAGGGGCAAGTGCAATAAATAAAGATATCCAGGAAATGTTTTTCTCTAAAAGACCCATTTGTACAGATCCGTAAGAAATAACAGATTTCTCAACTACATCAATACCTTCAGGCATACGGTCAAGTCCCTGGTAGAAAATGCTGGCAACAGGGCCACGAGTATTACGACAAACTTCTTTAGCGGCCTCTACACCACCCGTATGTAGGGCACTTTCGATTTCGTTAAGTAGTTTTTTGGCGTTTGGAGTTGCCATGTTCAAATAGATGATACGCTCAATACAAAGAGCTAAACCAAGGATTAAGGTTACCAATACGATACCCATAAATCCAGCACCACCTTCGATAAATTTTTCTTTGATTACTTGGTGGAAAGTCTTGTCAACCACTACTTCTTCCTCAGCTGGTGCTTCGGTTTCTACAACAGCTGGTGCTTCTTCTACTACCTCTTCGGCACCTGAATCAATAACAGCTTGTTGGTTTGTATCAGGGGTTGCAGCACCTTCTTGTGCCATAACATTAAACGTTCCAAAGGCTACTAGTCCAAAGATAGCCAAGATTGAAAGTGCTTTTTTCATTGCTCTTTTGTTCGTTATAAAATTTTTGTGAAAATATAAAACTCCGCGCAAAGCTAAAGTTTTTCCCGTCTTTTTTAATAGAAAGCTAAATATGGCGCAATTTTCTTTTAAGGATTAAGACTCAGTTAATACAACTGCGTTGCCCCTAAGTAGTATGTAAACTCGGAAGGATCGATGTTTATTTGGGATATTTATACTCAGAAGAAGGTGTAGCCAGCCCTCAAAAATTAGGTGAAGCCGATACGATATTAAAGTTTTCCTTGTAACATTGAACCTTCTACCAGATTACCAAAGTTACCGTAAATGCAAAGTCAGCAAAAGGCAAGCCCCATAAGTAATATTCGAAAAAACCGGATTAGAGCGACAATAAGGAAGATCATATTTGATGCTGATACCCCGGCAGGAAAAGCCTTCGATATTGGTCTTTTTATAGCCATTGTTCTTTCAATTGTTGGAATGATGCTGGAAAGTGTAAAGGAAATTGACGATGCCTGGGGCTTTCAGTTAATGGCTCTGGACTGGGTGCTTACCGTTTTGTTTACCCTGGAGTACGGCCTCCGCATTTGGACTACAGGAAAACCATTTAAGTATATTTTCAGCTTTTACGGCATTGTTGATTTACTGGCCATTTTGCCCACCT
Source organism: uncultured Owenweeksia sp. (assembly GCA_963975525.1). Taxonomy (GTDB): domain Bacteria; phylum Bacteroidota; class Bacteroidia; order Flavobacteriales; family Schleiferiaceae; genus Owenweeksia. The sequence continues at coordinate 4,155 of CAXBJE010000277.1, forward strand.
ACTTCACTATTTTCTATGCGGGTGCCAATGCCTTATCTATAATTCGTTCCGTTAGACTACTACGTGTTTTCAGAGTGCTTAAACTCGTGCAGTTTGTTGGCGAGGCCAGCAACATGGCTAAGGCGGTAAAGGCAAGTGCCAATAAAATCATTGTGTTTATAGCTTTCATACTTATCGTGAGTACAATCATTGGTACCATGATGTATATGATAGAAGGCCGGGGCCATGGATTTACAAGCATACCAAGAAGTATATACTGGGCGGTGGTAACACTTACAACAGTGGGTTATGGGGATATTTCACCAGCCACGGAAGTAGGGCAATTTTTGGCGATGTGCCTTATGATTATGGGATATGGCGTAATTGCTGTGCCCACAGGACTTGTTACCGCTGAAATGATAAAAAGCTCTTCGGCTATTGGTGAGAACAAAACTGCGATAGAAAAGGAATTTAGCAACATCACCTGCCCAAACTGTAGTTCTGAGGGACATAAATCAAACGCAAAGTTTTGTTCAGATTGTGGGCAGAGTTTTTAGACTTCCATTTAGATATTCGAAAAGGGGTGATAAATCTTTATGGAATACGGGATTACTCCGTTCGGTCGTGCCCGTTAAGGGAGTGCTCATTAGGAAAAGCTCTAATGCCTTCTATCGAAGTCATTTGCCTTTTTGATTTTCAGAAAGTTTACAAGCAAGCTTGACCCTAAGGATTACTCCCTTCGGTCGTGATCCCTTTAAGGGTAGGCTCATAAAGAAAAGCCCAATGCTGCTGCCGCAGCCTTTTAGCCTTTTTAGTTTTTGACCATTTTGGAGCAAGCTCCAGTGGTCAAAAACTAAAAAGCCCCAAATCGATACACGATTCAGGGCTTTTCTTTGCGGAGAGAGAGG
>CAXBJE010000278.1:0-5028 GCA_963975525.1 uncultured Owenweeksia sp.
ATCTCCAACAATGGGTGAGTTTAAACCAGAGGGATGTGCCGCATGCACCCGTAACTGGTGCGTTCGTCCCGTTACCGGATGAAAGTGAATACGGGTTTTTCCACCCAATTTTTCCACAACCTTAAATTCGGTGTAGGCAGGTTTGCCATATTCATAACAAACCATTTGGTTGGGGCGGTTGTCTAAATCCACCCTTATCGGGAGATTGACGGAACCCTCCACCTGCTCAATCTCAGATTCCAACAGGGCCACATAGCGCTTTTTAACTTTGCGGCTCACAAACTGCTTTTGCAGTGATTTATAGATTTCCTCACTCTTGGCAATCAACATTAATCCGGAAGTGGCCTGATCTAAACGATGAACAATCAAAGGGCCTGTTGCCTCCGTAAACATTTGTTTCATGCGGCTGGCCACAGAGTCCACCACATTTTTTCCGGGAACGGAGAGTAAACCAGCGGGCTTGTTTACTACTGCCAAATACTCATCTTCATACACAAAGGTAATTTCCTTTCCTTCACCGGAGTACTCAATAATTGGGTTGGGATCAACGGCCATCCCACTAAGCATGTGTGCCAGTATGGGGCGGCACTTACCTGTACATGCAGGGTAAAACTGCTGATGCTTCCTAACCTTGGTTTTTAATGATGCTCCCCACCAAAACTCAGCCATTGCAATAGGTTTTAGCTTATGCTGAAAGGCGTATTGCAATAGCTTGGGTGCTGCACAATCTCCCGCCCCAGCGGGTGGCGGGTTGGTAGCCGAAACCTCAAAAATGTCATTCAGAGATTTGGTTTCTCCCTTAATGTTCAGAAACTGGTAATTATCAAAAATCTCCTGCTGTAAAGCCGCAGACAGGTTTTTGCGCTTTTCCCGTAAGGCCGTAAGCGCATTCATGAGCATATCAAACTCCGTTTGCAGGCGGTCAATCTTCTCCTCGCATTTGGCCATAAGCTGTCGCAGAAGGTGCTTTTTGTGCAAACTTGATTTTACCTCGTGCTTCTCTAATTCGGCAAATTCCTCCGAGCTCATTTCTAGTTTGGCCTTTTTGAATCGCTCCTTCCGATCTTTGCGGGCCTGGCGTATTTCCTCCCGGCTATTTTCAATCCCTTCTTCAGCCTGTGCTTTGGCTGTGGCCAGAATATTCTTTTGAGTAATAAATTCTTCTGACTTCTCAATGGCCTTTATTTGGGCAGAAACGGCATTGATCTTTACCATGCCTCTATCAAAAAAGTTATCTCCAACCTCCAAGTTCAACACATGAGGAATAAAACCTTCAGGCCTTTCCATATCTGCCAACTTACCAGAAAAGGCACTGAGATACCCCAACTCGCCATCTTCATTTTCAACTACCAATACCCCAAACATTTTCCCAACCTCCAATTCTGTTCGGTCTGGGTCTATTCCAAAATTGTGGGGCCAATGGGTTTGTTGAGAAAGGTATTGTTGTAATTCCTCTGCCGCTATCACACACAAAGGGTGTGGGTCGTAATAAAATGGAAATGTGAATTTTTTAGGCAAGGGAATAGAATCCACGCTCCTATTAAAGGGGGTGAAGAATTGTTCTGTTACCTCTATTTCAACCTTTGCTTCCAAGCGTTTCAATTCAGGGTGCAAACGTATTGTTTATTGATGTGATATGTGGATTGTTCGAGTTATATGTGACCCTTTCAGGGTCAATGAAAACTGTGTCCCTTTATAACTTCTATAAATATTAGAACCCTTCGGGTTCTTCCTACTCTGTAATGATAGTGTGGACTGCACTTCTTAATCCCGAAGGGATTAAATGTTTATAGAAATACGTTTAACATTCACCGCTCGACCCTCAAAGGGTCGTACACTGGATGGACAATTTGCTAATTTTATTATACGCACCTTCCCGAGCCCAAAGCCCGGCAATTTATCATGATTTCTACAAAGATTCGAACCCTTCATGTTCTTTTTATTTGTGATAACGTGTATTAACGAAACTTCTTAATCCCGAAGGGATTACATGTTTATAGAAACCTTTCCAACAACCCTATCTCGACCCTGAAAGGGTCGCATATAAAACGAAATTCCTTGGAAAACCAAAATTGCTCAATCGTTCCATTCAAATAAAAACCGCTCCTCATAATCCACCTTATACTTTTCCAGAAACGAAATGTACTCCTCCTTAAAACTTTTGTTTCGGTGGTGCTCCTTTTGATTCATAATGTAGGCGATGACGTTGTCCAAAGAGGAATGACTATATGAAAATGCCCCATACCCCTCCTGCCACTCAAATCTACCTTTTACCAACCCGCTTTGATTCACAAAACTGTTGCTGGACTTTTTGACCTCTCTGACCAAATCTGAAAGGCAGCAGGAAGGTTTCATGCCAATCAAAATGTGAATATGGTCAGGCATACCATTTATTGCTAAAATCTTCTGTCCTTTGTTTTGAACGATTCCCGTTATGTATTTATACAATTCTGCTTCCCATGAGTTGGCTATTGCAGAATTCCTTCCGCGAACAGCAAAAATTACCTGAATATAGATTTGAGAAAAAGTTCCGATTGACATGATAGAAGGTTTAAGTGGAAACCTAAATTACCAAAAAATCAAAGCAGCCCTTAGAATATGCGACCCTTTCAGGGTCGAACCTAACTTTCGCTTATCAGCATCTATAAACTAGGGAACCCTTCGGGTTCCTCAAGCAACAAATGAGCACCACTAATCCAGTTTATTAATCCCTAATGAGCCGAAGATTAGGACAAAAATTTAATGATGTTTCCTAATTTTTGAACCTTAGACCAAAAGGTGTAAAACATTTCGACTCCGCTCAATGTGACATAAACGATGGTCTGTCACTTCGAGCGGAGTCGAATAGAATAAAACTATATGTACAATTTAAAGCAACACCACTTTTTTAATCACCAGCTCACTGCCATTATCAATGAGGATAAAGTAAACACCCTTGGCAAGGCCCGTGGTGTTAAAGGTGTAGCTACCAGAATCCTCAGTTACTGGAATTTGGGTTAATTGTCCTATGCCATTATAGATGGTGATTTCAGCATTTTCATTTTCACCAAGCTCAACGGTAAACCTATCCTTAGCAGGGTTTGGGAAAACTCGGATGGCATCAGCCTTAGTAAATTCATCTTCGGTAAGAGGAGTATTTACGGTGAAGTGATAGTTGATATTATTTCCAAAATCTCCTCCAAATAACTTTACAGGAAGGTTGTTTGAGGTATTTCTAAAAAACATAGATCCACTTCCTTCGCTGTTAGCCCAAAATGAAATTCCGTTATCTCCGGCATCCTCCAATCTAAAAGTGTAGCAACCAAAAGGTAGGTTCACCGTATCACGATAGGTGGTGTTATTGGCGAAACCAGATTTGGAAATCATAACAGTACCCCACTCATCTCGTATCTCATAGCTGTTTTGAGAGGCAGCGCTGTTTGTTCTGAAGTTGATGTAAAACTCATTAGGCAATACATCAGGAATTTCAAATACTGATTTCATTTTGTTGTTGTGTGCATAGCCGTCTGCTCCGCCATTTGGAGAAAGCACCTCAACATATAAAACATCATTGGTGCCTGTAATGGGCTTCCAAAGGTCAGCGCTTTGTGGCAGGCTCACCTCAGCAGTTTCTAAGAATGCCAAATTACCTGTCCACGTATAGGTTTGAGGTGTTGGAGCATCATTAATCCAATAGTTGATTGTAAGTGAGGTAAGTGCAGTGCTTCCAGTATTCTGGATTTTGATAACCGCCCCTTCGCAAATAGTACTTATGCGGCCATACTCCACATAGTTGGTTGGCGAAATGATATCCACAACAGCCGCATCCAAAACAAAATTTGGGTCACCATAGGTTACCAATTGGTTGTTCACTATGTAATCAGAGGTTCCTGAAGCTGAGCTTACGCCATAATCAATCTCCACTAGCTGGCCTGCCGTTACATTTCCGGTAATGTCAATTTCCTTAACATCAGAAGGCATTCCCGGACACCAGCCTGCGCGGTCATAAATCCAGGTTCCACCCTGGGGATAAATGGGGTTTTCAGCGCATTCCGTCCAAACTTGCCAGTTGTATTCTATTGAACCACCCGCCACATTTATCCAGTGGTTTTGAGGAATAAACTCCCCTTCCTGACCGTGACCGGTAATCACACTCCTAATTTTAAAGGATTTACCAGCAGGGTTCATCATCACATCTCTTGGCTCAAAACTATCCTCAGTGCTTATTGATGAATAGGACTTTTTATCCACCTTCCAGATTTGTTGGATGTCCAGCACATCGCGGGCAGGTGTACCCACCACAAAAAGGAATTTAATATCCATTTCCTCTTGCCACTGCCCACCGCGCTCAATAGTCATGCGGTGTGCCCCTTTAAGGATGGGTGTAAAATCAGTTACATCAAACACCCAGGTTTTTCCTTCCTGACCAAAGTCTATCCCAATACCATAAGGCGTTACAAAAGACATAATCTCGAACTTGGAAGGATTTCTTTGGTAATAAGACAAATCGGTAATGGTGATGGTACCCGTTGCAGTTACAGGGCTTGAACTCACTACGGCTCCTGTTGGGCTATAGGTTATTTGTGGACTGGCATCCCAATAAACGTTTGAATTGATGATTCCAATGCTATCATTCATAACCGTTCCTGCATTACTGAAAACCGCATATTGATTTACCTGGTGTTGAGCACGCATTACCGAATCTAAAATAGTATCGGTAGTTATAGCCAAGGTGTATTGCCCCTGGTGGAAAGTGGTGTTTGGTCTTTCAGCAACTTCTTCCCAATTCTTAAAGTGGTCAGAGCCGTAAATCTGGCTCCAGCCAGCACCTTCAAAAACAGTAGCATTTCTGCCATTTCCACTTTTATCCAAAATAGCAGTTCCGCTGCCTTCATTAAGTGGATAGTACAATTCGAGGTCAGTATAATCAGGGTGAGAGTTATTCAGGGCTTTATACCTCCAGTTGCCGATTTCACTGGCTGAAAGGGCTTTGCTCCAGATTCTAACTTCAGCAATTTGTCCATCCCACATAAGGTTGTGATGGCCTTT
>CAXBJE010000279.1:0-5028 GCA_963975525.1 uncultured Owenweeksia sp.
AGTGGAAAAAATGGCCAAAGACCTAAACCGTCAGGTTTCATCGTTAATTGGCGCCACCAAAAAACTGGAGGAGATGGATTTGAGCCGATATGTAACCAAAGATACAGGACTACCTACTCTAAAGGATATCACTTCCGAATTGGGGAAAATTGGCCGTGACCCCCGTGGTAAAACGGAGGTTTTCTCCTTTGACCCCAACATCCGTAAAATGGAGGATTTACGCGAGGGTATGATTCTACCCGGCCTTGTTAGTAACATTACCAAATTTGGCGCATTTGTAGACATTGGCGTAAAACAGGATGGCCTTGTACATATTTCTCAATTGGCCGACCGCTTTGTAAGTGACCCCAATGAAATTGTGCGGCTGCAACAGCAAGTTATTGTAAAAGTAATGGAAGTTGACATCCCCCGTAAGCGGATACAGCTGAGTATGAAGGAGGTTTGATTCTGAGATATTAGATTTTAGACGTTAGTATTTATCTCAATTATTTCTCCTATTGAATAAAAAACTTCTGTGAATATGATTGAGTATCTCCAAAATTAATAACCATTGAATACACGCCTTTAGGCATACTCGAAGTAGTAATAACATTATTGGGGTAATCCAGTTGATCTGCATTGAGTTCCAGCATTACCTTGCCTGTAACATCTGTAAAATACAGTTTTGTAATACTTCCTGAAAGCAATGAGGATAATTTTAAATTCAGTTTATCTGATGCAGGGTTTGGATAAATTTCTATCAATTTCTGTAATTCACTTTCTGTAAGCGCAGAGGGTTGCGAAACCTTAGTGCAAGTATCAAGAGCAGTTATCATTACAGAGTCTGCTATGCTGAATTCAAAACCACAATGATTGTACAAGCTATTGGTATCTGTACCTGCTTTCATTTTTATAATTAATGTATCGCTTTGGGTGATGGAGTCTTGGATATATAATCTTACACCGGTGCCATATTCTGAGTTTACTAGATATAAAAATGAGGCGCCTACCACCGTATACGGTTTACCTGAAATACCTCTAACCGAAAAGTCGCTGCCATTTGCGGCCAAGCTTCTTATCAAATAAGGACGGTCAATTCGAAGGTCAATCGTAGTATCACTGCAATAAAAAACATTAGAGGTATCAAACCCTGTTGAATCTTTCAAGATCATCCCTGTTTTAACCAGCGAATCACAGCTACTTTCAATGTAATAGGTTAAGTCATTTGATATAGTGGATAAAAAATTCCAGGTATTACTAATGGTATCAAAACGATATTCCCTAACCTTGACTTTGGCTACATACCGCCCCACTGCATTGGGCTGAAATGCCATTTGGCCGGTTAAGGAGTCAAACGACACACCGCCTACGGTGGTTAAAAACTGGTCTTTAGAATAAGCAGGCTGATAAGAATATATAAAACCAGAGGTACCCTGAGGCACTGCCCTTGTATAGTATATTGAATCGCCTTCATCATCTCTAACCGAAAAGTTAGCATTTACATTTTGATTAAGGCAGTGGTAAAACCTGGGGTATTCCTCAAATTTTGGGGAGCTGTTAGTCCAAGGGCCCACATTCAAAAGAGCCTCTATGTAAAAGTTACCACTATAGGGGTTAAGGTTGCTTGAAAAAGTCCTACCTGATTGCTCAGCACTGAATTTATATTGGCAATTACCACCAAGAATAATATCCATTTTATATGAGTGGACTGAAACTTTGTAAAAATTTCCAGAAGTGACGCTGGCGCATTCATTAAAAAATGGAAAAAAGCCTCCATCACCAGCAGGTACGGATCCTGAAGGTATAAACCGGGCAAGGTTGATAGTAGTGTTTGAAAAACAAGGAGCATCAATCTTTACAGGTATGGATGAGGGCAATGAAGCCCCACCTGTAAACCTTCTATACAGGTTTACGTAAACCCTATAATGTTTGGGCGTGTTTGTAGAGTCACCAATGTATTCGATACGGATATCACCCCCAAGGATGTGAGATGCACTAAGGTCGGTGAAGCCAAAACCCAATAGTATCATCAACAGTAAACCATATTTTTTCATTTCTCGTAGTCTTTAGTTTTTCAAATATATGTGTTACAGCGGTGAGAATTTTCACTCGTACTGCAAAAGTGATTGAAGTAGATATCTCGCGTAAGCGGATACAGTAGAGTATGAAGGAGGTTTGAGTGGGGAGTACCTAGATTTTAGTATTTAGTATTTAGTATTTAGACTGATAAACTGACTAATGCAGCAGTGTCATGCTGAGCTTTTGTCTCGGCTCAGCCAAGAGCAGGAAACAAAAGTATCGAAGCATAGACGGTTTATAAAAGTGAAATTCATCCAACACCCTTCGATACTTTTTCTTCTCGCCTTTAGGCTGAAGAAAACACTCAGGATGACAGAGCCTGTTGGGCTAAAGAATAGGCAAGTGTCATGCTGAGTTTTAGTCTATGCGCAAGCATAAGATTAAAGCATCGAAGCATAAACGACTTACGAAGCCCAGTTTTCTTTCCACTTAAAAGTTAGTGCTATTCCGTGAGCCAGGAAATCAAATTCTTACATTAAATTGCAGGCAAGCCCAATAACTAAATTTTAATGAGAAAACCCTCCCTCGCCCTACTCGCTTTCGTTTCGCTTATCATGCTTTTCGGCAGTTGCACTTTTGATAAGGAGACATCTACTATAAAATTTGCTTCCACAGATCCATTTAAGGAGACCATAACACCCAGCCAGACTTTTACCATTGTTGGTAAAGATGACAATGTGGTAGAAGGAAAAAATGGGACCTTAATAGTAATACCCGCAGGTAGTTTTAAGGATGCTGATGGCAACACTGTAAATGAGAAAATTGAAATTGAGTTAACAGAAGCTCTTTCATTAGAGGATATGATTTTGTCCAACCTCACTACTACTTCTGACGGCCACCTCTTGCAAACCGATGGTATGCTATATCTGAATGCCACTATGGGTGGGAAACAACTACACATTGATGTCAATAATCCCATTTACATTGAAATCCCCACCGAAAAGAAAATACCCGGGATGATGGCCTACAAAGGCGTACGAGATGAAAATGGAGATATGAACTGGATTGAACCCAAAGCGCTTGAACAGTACTTGGTTACCGTTGATATGGATTTACTGAACTTTCTACCTAATGGCTTTGCGGATAGCGTGCAATCAGGGCTTCCATTCAGAAAACACAAAACTTCGAGTAAAAACTTGGTGGATAGTTTATATTATAGCCTTGCATTTGGAGAGCTACCAGAAATAGTTCCTCAAAATGAACTAAACGAACCTTTTTACAATCCCAAAAAACAAGTAGTTGATGGGAAATATACTGATGCATCATATGATTATGGCCAAACACCAGATACTACTGAACAAGCGGCTGCAGATACCACAATGCCTTGCGGTATCAACCCCGCCTCTGTAAAGGTTATAAATTCAGACAAATATCAAAACACCTTAATCGCCACCCGTGAGTTTGAAACTCGATTGCAAACGATATTTAAAACATGTAGAACGGATATTCTGGAAATGTACATCAATAGCCTTGAGAAGAACATGTGGGAGTTGGATAGCATGGCCATGGTAAGAATGCGAGGTGATGAACTTTCCTCTTCTTTCGAGGCGTTTTACAAGCAGAAGCTCACCAATGTGGAGAACAGTAAAGTGTACGCTTCTCTATTACAAGGGTATTATCAAAGAAAACTTAAAGAGGTTGAAAACCAACTGGAAACTGCTCGCGCTAAGGTTGAAAAGGAATTGAAACAAAAAAATGAAGTTGGGGCAAAGGTTTCTACAGAATACAAAGAGCTTCTCTTTAAAAGAGAAACCTACCGAATGGAGCATTACGGCTTTGAATGGAGCTCAACTGGCTGGATTAACATTGATAAGGAAAATACCATTAAAGTAGATTGGTGGGAGCCTTTGGAGGTCACCGTAGATAATGCAACGGTCTGCGATAGGATTTATACTTACGTGGTTTTCAAATCGATGAAAAGCATATACCGATTAAATACAGACAATAACCAGTTGTTTTATGTGGGCAATAGTGTGGACAGAAAGATGATTATGCCCAAAGATGAAGATGCTGTGGTGATGTGTATTGGCTATGCGGGAGAAACTCCCTATTTCGGAAGTGAAAAAATAGTATGCGGAAAGGACACAGTATTGAACATCACAATTAAAGAAGCCTCGTTGAATAAAATAAAAAGGAAACTGCGTAAGTACGATGACTATGACCAGGAAAACCGCATTGATGTAGACTTACAGTATATGGCCTTTTTTGCCAAAGAGAAAAAGAGACAGGAGAAGCTGAGAGAAGAAGCGCAGTTTATAAAGAAGCTGGTGGATGTTGCCTTTCCTTGTTGTTCAGAGAATATTGATGGCAGAGTCCTATATAACTTGAACTGTAGCCCTTGCCATAAGATCAACATGAATTCAATTGGTCTGGCCTTGGCCCAGGCCACTACTAACCACTCCATGGAGTGGCTAATTCGATTCACCCGAAATAATAGAGAAATGAGACTCGAGGGTGATCCATATGCGATAAAGATATTTGAGGAATATAATGGATCGATAATGACACATTTTGATTTGTCTGACCGACAAATTAGGGCGATCTATAAATATATTGATGACAACTCAGGTTTTGAAGAGTAGCATCTGGTTAGTTTGTACAAAGTAAACTTCCCATCTTTGTTTCTTCTTAAAATGCACGCTGCTCGAGACAAAAAATGATAATGAAATTATATCAAGTTGACATGTTAAGCCCTTCTCACTTGATCAAGGTTTTAGGGGTATTCCTTTTTACCTTTTTTCTTTCAGGAGTCAAAGCCCAATACCCACATGACTCAATAGTGTTCATTTACAGATCAGACAATTTGGTAGAAATAACCAAGCCTTTATTTCCCAAATTGGAAAGGGTTAGTAGAAAGTATGAACCTGGTTGGGGAGCAGTTCTTACACCTGAGAATGATGGATATCAAAGCAGGTACGGAGTTTTAGAAAACGGAGAAATAAAGGTTTTCAACAGGTTTAACCTACTTAT
>CAXBJE010000280.1:0-5018 GCA_963975525.1 uncultured Owenweeksia sp.
ATGAACCTTATTGCGCGTTTACCTCGCTTGGCGGCTTATATCTATCGCAGGATGTACCATAACGGAAACCACATTGAGCCCGACCCAAGTTTAGATTGGTCAGGAAACTTTGCTCACATGCTAGGTTTTGACAACGAGGAGTTCCATGAGCTTATGCGCCTTTATATGACCATTCATGTGGATCATGAAGGTGGCAACGTATCTGCTCATACCATTCACCTTGTGGGATCTGCGCTATCTGATTGTTACCAATCTTTTGCTGCTGGTATGAACGGACTTGCAGGACCTCTGCATGGATTGGCAAATCAAGAAGTTATCCGTTGGATTTTTGCCATGCGCGATGAGTTGGGTGGAGGACTTCCATCAAAAGAACAAATTGCCAATTACGTAAAACAAACCTTGAATGACGGTAAGGTAGTACCTGGATTTGGACACGCTGTATTGCGTAAAACCGATCCTCGTTATACCGCTCAGCGCGAGTTTGCACAAAAGCACATGCCACATGACGATCTGTTCCAGATTGTAAGCCGTGTATATGAGGTGGTTCCTGAAATACTTCAGGATACTGGCAAGGTTAAAAATCCATGGCCAAACGTTGATGCACACTCAGGTCAGCTGTTGATGCATTACGGACTTACCGAGTACGATTTCTACACAGTGCTATTTGGGGTTAGTCGTTCATTAGGTACTCTGGCAAGCCTTATCTGGGATCGTGCCCTTGGTTTCCCACTGGAGCGTCCGGGAAGTACCACAACAGAAATGCTAAAAGCCCAGTTTGCTAAAAAGTAAAACGGGTTGTCATATATAATTAGAACCGCGAAAGGCTTGCTCTTCGCGGTTTTTTTGATTTCTACAAATACCTTTAGTACAACGGATTTTAAAACCTTAAGAATTTGCGCATAACTCTTGTGGTTTTAATATTGAAAATAATTACATTTGCACCCCTTTTTTCGTGGAGCATGGGGCGCGATAAAGGTTATGTAAATCAAATATTTAAACATCTTTCGTAGTTCAGTTTCTTAAAGCCCTTACGGAGTACGAAATACAAATTTTTATTCTTCATGTCAGAAGAAAACAAAAAACCAGCCGAAGACAAAGTGGAAAACACAGTTGAGGCAAACACAGAAAATGCTTCTAAGGAAGTAAAGGAAGAAGCTAAGGAGATTGCAGAAGCTGCAAAAACCAAAGCAGAAAAAACGGATGCCGGTGAAATGGCAAACGAAAAAACTTCTACGGAAGTAAAAGCTGAAGCTCACGAAGCTGTTGAAGAAGTTGCTGCTCCTGCAAAGGAAGAAGCTGCTCCTGCAAAAGAAGAGGTTGCTGAAGTTGAAGCTGAAGAGCCATTTGATTGGGATGAATTTGAGTACGGTCTTAAATCCAAAACCAAAAAAGAAAGAGAAGAGCTTACTAAGCTTTATGAGGAAACCATCACCACTATTGATGAGCACACTGTAACTGAAGGTAACGTGATCAACATGACTGATCGCGAAGCTATTGTTGACATAGGCTATAAATCAGAGGGTGTTATTTCTCTAAACGAATTCCGCTACAACCCAGATCTTAAAGTGGGTGATAAAGTAGAGGTATTGGTTGACAAGCAAGAAGATAAAGACGGACAGTTGGTATTGAGCCACCGTAAGGCCCGCGCTATTAAGGCTTGGGACCGTGTAAATGCTGCTCATGACAATGAGGAAGTAGTAAACGGTTACGTGAAGTGCCGTACCAAAGGTGGTATGATCGTAGATGTATTTGGTATCGAGGCATTCTTGCCAGGATCTCAAATTGATGTGAAGCCTATCCGCGATTACGATGCATACGTTGATAAAACAATGGAATTTAAGGTTGTGAAAATTAACCACGAGTTTAAAAACGTGGTAGTATCTCACAAAGCTCTTATTGAGGCTGACCTTGAAGAACAGAAGAAAGAAATCATTGGCAAGCTGGAGAAAGGTCAAGTACTGGAAGGTGTGGTGAAAAACATCACTTCTTACGGTGTGTTTATTGACCTTGGTGGTGTAGATGGTTTGGTACACATTACCGACCTAAGCTGGAGCCGTATCAACCACCCATCTGAGGTTGTTGAGCTTGATCAGAAATTGAACGTTGTAATCCTTGATTTTGATGAGGATAAAACACGTATCCAATTAGGTCTTAAGCAGCTTGAGGCTCACCCATGGGATCAGTTAGATCAGGAACTTGCAGTAGGTAACAAAATAAAAGGTAAAGTAGTAGTACTTGCTGATTATGGTGCCTTTGTAGAAATCATTCCTGGTGTTGAAGGTCTTATCCACGTAAGTGAAATGAGCTGGAGTACTCACCTAAGAAGTGCTCAAGACTTTATGAACGTTGGTGATGAAGTAGAGGCAGAAGTGCTTACACTTGATCGTGAAGACCGTAAAATGTCTTTGGGTATCAAGCAATTGAGCGCAGATCCTTGGACTGATATTACTACCAAATACCCTAGCGGTTCTAAGCATAAAGGTACCGTTCGCAACTTCACCAACTTTGGTGTGTTTGTAGAATTGGAAGAAGGAATTGATGGATTGATCCACATTTCTGACCTAAGCTGGACTAAGAAAGTGAAGCACCCAAGTGAGTTTACCTCAATTGGAGCTGTACTTGATGTAGTGGTACTTGATATTGATGTTGAAAACCGCAGATTGAGCCTTGGTCACAAACAAGTGGAAGAAAATCCATTTGATACCTACGAAACTCTACTTGAAGAAGGTAGCGTAATGGAAGGTAAAGTGATTGAGATTGTGGACAAAGGTGCTGAAATCCGTTTCGAGAATATTGGAGTGGAAGCATTTGTACCCGGTCGCCACATGGTGAAAGAAGATGGTAGCAACATCGAGAAAGGCGAAGTAACTGACTTTAAGATTATCGAGTTTAACAAGGACAACCGTAGAGTTGTAGCTTCTAAAACCGAAATTCACAAGGCAGTAAATGCTGAAAAGGAGCAGGTTGAAAAGAAACAAACCAACAAGGCTGTAAAACAAATACAGACTAATGTTGAGCGTTCAACTCTTGGTGATCTTGATGCCCTAAGTGCTCTAAAAGAGAAAATGGAGCAAGACGAAAAAGAGAAGTAATTCTCTTAAGGTTCAATAAATTGAAATCCCGTCTCGGTGTAACCGAGGCGGGATTTTTTATTTCTCACCCAACCGAGAATGATTACTTTTCGTTGTGCTAAAAAAGCTACAACCATGAAAACCTTTGCCAATCTTGCAGCATGTTGTTTGCTGATAGTCCTAACCGCATCCACCTGTGAACCCTGTTTAGAGACCTGTGACGATTTTGATATTAGGGTTGATTCATTTGATACCACCTTGGTAATAGACTCCGTGGTTTATACCTCTCAGGATGTAAAGGTTTATTCTAATTATCAAAGTGTTTATTACCCTACAATATTATTTTATGTTCCTATAAATCCCGCTAAAAGTCAGTCAGAAATGGTGATTTATACAAATAAAGGAGATCATACGGTAAAGTTCAAACACAGGTATTATGAGTATTATGATGATGAATGTAATGATTACGTATTCCGGCTTGATAAGGCCGAGGGATCGTCAACCACCATTAAGGTTACTGGTGGATACAGGGAGTTTGAATGCATGTCATTTAATGTAGAGCTGTAGATGAGTACTATTAGTCCAATAAAACGGGTTTTGTTGCTTAGCATACTTACAATCGGGTTATTCCCAAAGGTGCATGGGCAAGAGTTATATTTAAGCTGGAAGCGTATTGCCGATGGTGCGGCTTATGTATATGAGGATGGTACCAAACTAGAGCGGGCGCCATTTGCTATATTTGATTTTTACGTTGAAAAACCTTTAAAATCTCCAAACTATAGTCTGGGGATTGATTTGGCCTATGCCAATTATCACCCAAAGCTTAACTACAAATACAATTACCTGGGGGATCGTAAACAATTCTATGATCGTTCGTTCTCAATAGGTGTAGTTGGTAGAGCTTATAGCCGTCCTCGGGCATTTAGATTATTTGGCGAGGTAGCCTTGTATGGAAATTATCTCCACATAAAACAACCTGTGGTAATTGAGCACAGCTACGGCACCTATGAGCGTATTATTGATAACGAGAAATTACTGCTAAGCGGTAGTATAGCCGTGGGTTTTTCTCTTAGCGGAAAGCGATTGCGATGGGAACCTTATATACAATGGGGTGTAATGCCAACAGTCAGCGATAAAAGGGCAGATATTTTAGCCATTAGCTCAATTGGCATGGTTCGCTCCAATCATTCTTATTTTATTGCTCCGGCTGTGCTTAAGGTGATGTTGTATTAATATGAGTAGTGCAAAAACCCAGCTCAGTGCAGAATAGAACGGCCTATAAAAAAATAACTTGCCTTGTTTAAAACCTATGAAGTCACTATTTCTTCTTTCTGCTATAGCCCTCTTTCTTCAATCTTGTGGCCCGGAAAGCATCATTTGTTTGGAGTGTGAAAGTATTGAGACAACGGTACAGTTTCCTTCGGATACCTTCCGTTTGGATTCGGTTGTATATGCTGAAAAAGGTTTGCTTTACTATAATAGCCACCCAGGAGGCTACGAGCATGGAAGGGAGTGGAATTTATATCTTAACGAATTGGATACTATTTCCAGCTTTTATTTTTACTCTTCCAGCGGTATAGTGGACTCGTTAGTTTTCAACCACCTGTATAAGCCAGCCTATGATGACAAATGCGACTCCTATATTTTTGAAGTAGAGCATATGAGTATCGCTAAAAGCACTTTTGATAGCATTTACACAAACTACTATAATCAATGCATCACGGAATTAGAAATATACTATTAATAGTATTGTGCCTTGGGCCTGTGCTAAGTAAGGCGCAAAAGGTGTATTTGCAGTTTCGGCAACCTGAATTTCTATTATACACAGCAGTTACAGCATTTGACGATACGCCATATAAACAATATGGTAGCAGCCTGGCAATTGAATATGTTCCTCAAAATTCGAAAAGTTCATTAACACTTAATTTGGCCTATGCCTACCATATT